>JABSOG010000230.1 GCA_013216025.1 Algicola sp.
TATTAAAAGAATTTCGTTCAAACCGCTACCATATGGCAATTGTTGTTGATGAGTATGGCGGTGTTTCGGGTGTAATTACCATTGAAGATATTCTAGAACAAATTGTCGGTGAAATTGAAGATGAAACCGATGACAGCGAACCCGAAGATATCCGTAAAGTGGGCAAACATGTATACACGCTGCAAGCGCTGACGCCGGTAGAAGATTTTAACGAACATTTTGCAGCGGCCTTTGATGAAGACGAAGCCGACACCATCGGCGGTGTGATATTACATGCCTTTGGTCATATGCCCGCGCGTGGTGAATCTATTGAGCTACAGGGTTTTAACTTTAAAATCCTCAACGCCGACAGCCGCCGCATTCAACAAATTCAATTGACCACCCCGAAAAAAACACCCAAAAAAGAAGAAGTGATTAACGACTAATGTTGAACGCTTATTTCCAACTGCCCCAGTCGATTCGATGGGGCTTGCTGTTACTTGGGGGCCTTGCCAACAGCTTGGCCTTTGCCCCATATAATTATAGCTTTATCCCCTTTATCACCCTAACCCTGTTACTCTTGGAGCTAGAAGGCAAAACCGTCAAAAAGGCGGCCTTTACTGGTTTCATCTATGGTTTGGGCTGGTTTGGTGCGGGGATCAGTTGGGTTCATGTCAGCATCGACAAATTTGGTGGTTTGCCCTTAATCGCGTCCTTGGCGCTGATTGCCATGCTGGTTGCTTACCTTTCAATCTACCCGGCGCTTGTTAGCGCTTTGCTGACCCGGTTCACCCCCAAGTCATCTTATTGGATTTTCGTTTTTGCGCCTTTGTGGTTGATTTTTGAATGGCTGCGAAGCGTTGTTCTTTCGGGTTTTCCTTGGTTATCGCTGGGTTATTCACAATTTGAGTCGCCAGTGTCGGCCTATGCACCAGTAATTGGTGAAATCGGCATAACCTTTATTATGTGTTTAACCGCCGTGCTGTTAAAACAATTGGTGCAACGCAACAACCTCAAATTGACTCTAACTGGGCTGGGCGCAATTATCCTTGCAACTGTGCTTTTACAATTTCCTCAGTGGACTGAGCGACAAAATACCACCAAGACAATCGCCTTGGTGCAGGGTAATATTGAACAAGAAATGCGCTATGTACCAGAAAATGACTGGCCGACCTTTTTAAAATACCTCGACTTGAGCCGCCCCCATTACAGTGATGTTGATTTGATGATCTGGCCAGAAGCAGCTATTCCCATGATCGAACCTTCTGCAATAGAAGATTTATACAACCTAGACAAAGCCGTAGCCAACAACAAAACCGCCTTAATCAGTGGTATCCTCGATTACAACTTAGATAACGGAGCCATCTACAATACCTTAATAGTCATGGGTTTACGCGAAGAGGATGACACCAAAGGACAATACCACTACCCCCACAACAACCGCTACAACAAGCACCATTTGTTGCCGATAGGTGAATTTGTACCATTTGAAGATTTTTTGCGCCCACTGGCCCCGATATTCGACTTGCCAATGTCTTCTTTCACCCGTGGAGACGTCCGCCAAACTAACCTGCGAGCCAACGGCCTCAACATCGTACCAGCCATATGCTACGAGATCATATTTCCCGGTCTGCTGCGTCAGAACATCACCAAAGAGTCTGACTTTATCCTCACCGTCAGCAACGATGCCTGGTTTGGTACCTCGGCAGGCCCGTTGCAACACATGCAAATCGCGCAAATGCGAGCGCTTGAATTTGGTTTGCCGCTGTTGCGTGCCACCAATAACGGCGTCACCGCCATCACCGATGAAAAAGGTCAAATCATCAAGCAGTTGGCACAATTTGAAGCAGGTGTGTTAAAAGCCGAGGTTAATCTGGTTGATGGTCAGACGCCTTACCTGTTGTATGGCAACTGGCCGGTGTGGTGGTTATCGTTGTTTGGATTGGGGGTGGTTTTTTGGCGGCAAAGGCGCGTTTAAGCTCATCTAACGTCATGCATTCGTCATGTTTCATATCAATAAGCTCAGCTAGTGCCAGACCCTCTTCATGAATGATCGCAGGCCACGAAGGCGGCGGGCTTTTCCATGTACCATCGCTATTTTTCATGTGTTGTCTGTCAGAAGAAAAACGCGCTTTGAACACCTCACCTTCCACCACTCGAAATGTCGGGGCGTAATGACCAAAACCGGGTGCCAGCGGCAAAAACGTCTGCACTAGATAATCTTCAACACTTATGCCCAAAGCCAAGTCAGAATCCAAGTCCCACACCGTCCATCTACCGTTGTTAATACCGTTGTAAAGTACCTCAGAACAGGCAAATAGCACCACATGATAATCCCAAACCACTGGCAAGTCTTGTTTAGAGGCAGACTGTTGCAGCCACAACGTACAGGCTTTAGTTTCATTAGAGATAAACACCGCAAAGGTTTTGTGCTGGGCAAAATGATGATGGCGACATAACTGCCATACATTCTCTTCACAGAACAATGGCCAATAATCAAAATCTTGTTTAGCTGGATTCATAACAGGTGGGTATTCCATCGCGTTTATCTATTGTAAGTTTAGGGCCTGTTGATCTTTGGAGTTGATTTTTGCAGCGAGTTGTTTGTTCTTTATACAAGGCAGAGGTGATGCAGTATGGTTTTTCCACATAAATCAACGATAACGCAGTAGAAAGGACAAACAAACGCTGCCCTTTGGGTTCGTTTCAAAGCGTTTTACTCTTTGTTGCCCGTTATTCACTTATTCCTACATGGATGTAGGTCATTAGGGTAATGCAGGAGCAATTACCGAGATGACTAGGTATCATAACGGCCGCCGCGATTAAAACGCTTTGAATTCGAACAAAATTTCAACTCGAAAGGTCAACAGGCCCTAATAATACCCAACAATAAAAAGCCCGGCAAGCCGGGCTAATGTTTCAATTTATTCAAGAGGCGTTATCGCCCCAAGCAATTTACAGTTCTTTGATTCGAACACTGCCACCGCTGGTCTTCAACACAAGCTCAGGGCCGCCGCCGTTGATAGTACCTTTGATAGACTTTTTCTTGATTGAGCCGTTAACATCAAAGTCACTGCGAACTCGGCCACCGCTGGTTCGTGCACTCAAATCAACCGCGATGTCAGCAGCCAGATAAACAGTAATAGAACCGCCAGAAGTGGTCAACTTGCTGTCACCAGTTGGTTGCTTAGAGATTGTGGCAGTAACGCTACCACCTGACGTATGGGCACGAATAGTACCAGTCACTTCATCTACAGTAATGCTGCCACCTGAGGTATTGATATCAACCAACCCATCGATACGACCCAAAGTGATTGAACCACCCGAGGTGTGAGCGTCTACTTTGCCGACCAAATCACTGATTTTGATTGAACCACCGGCTGTGTCGACATCCAGGTTATAGTTTTTTGGCACCGTAATGTGATATTTGACTTTTAATCGGTTGCTGCCCCAAAATCCGCCGCCGCTTTCTTCGCGTTCGCCGATAATGGTGACATTGTTACCACTGTTGTCGAAGCTGACTTTCATTCTATCTTCATTTTTGCCGTCAATTTCTACTTCAACCAATACCGTGCTGGCACTGTGGGTGTCGATTCTAAGTGCGCCGACACTAGTTTCGAGTTTCAACAAACCGCCGTCACCCACATCAAAAGATCTTTCGATGGTCTTGGCCTGTAAGGCAGTGGCGAACAGTGACAAAGCTAAAGTGGCGAATCCGGCAAGTTTTAATGGTTTGATCATGTGTGTAGCTCCAATTGCATCAAATAAATGAGGTTGTGATTTGCTTAATATTCTTTATTACTGGACAGTGAGACTGAGCTAGTTTGAAAAAGGTTTAAATCTTTTTCAAAAAGATTTCATAATCTTTCTTACCTCCGGTTTGCGGCCTACGCCCTTAAGGTCAAAAACTTTAACACGGAGGCACGGAGACACGGAGAAAGAAAGAGGAAAATAAAAATAAACCAAAAAACAGAAATAAATAAAAAACCGATTACAGTAACGACACCAATATCCGCTTTTCTATCTTTTAATGCTTTTCTCTTTGGTTCTCCGTCCCTCCGTGGCTCCGTGTTGAAATCTTTTGATTTTGCTTTTAAAGGCCGAAGGCCACACCAAAACGCCCAAAATAAGCCATAATCATAAAGATTCCCCGGCATTCCTAAACATTCATCTTCATATTAACCCATGAATACCCAAGAATGTGTAAGCGAATCAATCACAAACGGAGTATTATTATGACATTAGGTAGTTGGCTTAAACAGTATCGTGAACAGCAGCAAATCGGGCAGCCAGAGCTGGCAGACAGTATTGGTATTGAACAATCTTACTTGTCGAAACTCGAAAACGACAAATCTTTACCCTCGTCGGAGATTCTTGACAACATCATCAACGCTACCCAAACCACCCTCGACAAACTTGTCGAGGGGTTAGATAAAAGTTATGTCTACAACCAGCTTTCTAAGCTGCCTCAGGTAAAAGCTTTTTTGGTCAACCAAAAGCAGCAAGACAACCAACAATCTAGCCGACGACTTTTTCTGTTTGGACTACTGCTGTCACTGGGTTGCTTTGTTTTCTTTTTGGGTTACGGCCAAGTGATATCAACCAATATTCATTATCAATATCACTCCGGTGGGATATTGGCAGAGGGTGAACCACTGAAAACCTTTGACACCGATCGCCGTAAATCTGGTTTATTAAATAACGATGAATATCAACGCCGCTTTAACCCAAAAACAGTGATTATGGACGACAAGAAAATGCCTGCTTTTGTCAGCAACAGCAAAGGTGAAAGACGCTATTTTGTAGTCGGCCGCAGAATATATGATGAATCAGGTTTTAACCGAATGTTAAAAGCCCTTGGCGTGCTGCTGTTCAGTGGCGGTTTCTTTGGTGTGGTCTTACTTCTACTAGGTAGAAAGGTACTTAACCGAGGCTGATATAGCGTACCGTTACCCACAAAACCATCTCGCACAGGTTGACATACTATGTCACCTTGTGCGATAGTAATCCCCTGACAAACACCTCCTCAACCAACAAATAACCCGTTTACACTTACTCTCACAAATAAAACTATGCTACCTTATGGCCTTCGCCTTTATAAGGTGGAAATAACAGTCAGTGCGCGATCCACAACAGGCATTGAAAGCACTGACTGTGCGGTACACGGATGTGCCGCCTTTTCAATCGGCAGCCGCTGCTGTTATTGAAAAGCAAGCGAAGTTCTACTTGCTCGAACGCAGCGCCTCTTGAAACCTCACAAGGAAGTGAGTTTCAAGACGATAACAGACAAAAAAAACGGAGTTTCCATGGACGCATTTGTTAATAATATCAGCAGTTTTCCAACAGCCATTTTTAGCTTTCTTAACATCTTTGTTTGTGGCTTTTGGTTACTGAGTATCTTTGGTTTTCTTGACTTAGATTCACTTGAACTCGACATCGAGCTTGATGACTCAGGCGATCCACAAGGACTTGCTTCTGTATTATCCTTCTTGGGATTAACCGGAGTCCCCATCACAATCATCGCAACCGTTGTCGTCGTTACCTCTTTTATTTTCAGCTATTACGCCGTTTATTTTGGATTGCTTATCGATTCTAAAACCTGGTTGCTGGTGCTCACTGGCAGTGGTATTGCCATCGGCAGCTTTATTTTGTCATTGCCCGTCAGCGCAATCGCCATCAAACCACTAAGAAGACTTTTTGCCCGATTTGACGCCGAGTTAGACTCTAAGATGTTTCTCGGTGCAACCTGTACCATCAGAACATCGACAGTAGACGCCAAGCATGGTGAGGCCGAATGCACAATCAATGGTGCCAGCCTAATCATCAAGGTTCGCGCAGACACAGCCGGACTTAAACACGGCGACAAAGCGGTGATCATCGAACACGACACCGATGCCAATGTTTACCACATCGTTTCACAAGCACAATTCGCACTTTAACAGCCAATTTTTTGCAATAACGTCAACACAGATTAAGCTCTGTATTCATCACTCAGTTCATTTCTAAAGGGAAAAACACATGGATTTTATAGAACAATTAGGACCTCTGGTATGGGGAGTCGTTATTAGCCTTCTCGTTTTCTTCGCTTTTATCTTCATCGTCAGTTCGTTTTACAAGAAGATAAACCAGGGATACGCGATGATTATCAACAATATCTCGGCCCAGCCAAAAGTCAGTTTTACCGGCTCAATCGTTTATCCGGTGATCAACAGGATGGAAGTGATGAAAATTTCATTGATCACCCTAGAAATCGACCGCCGCGCTCAAGATGGCTTGATTTGTAAAGACAATTTACGCGCCGACATTACCGTGGCCTTTTACTTAAGGGTCAACGAAACCCGCGAAGATGTATTAAAAGTGGCCAAATGCATCGGTGTTGACCGCGCATCCGACAAAGAAGCCGTCAACGAATTGTTTAACGCCAAGTTCTCAGAAGCGTTAAAAACCGTGGGCAAGAAAATGCCTTTCTTGGACTTGTTCGAAGACCGCATTGGTTTTCGTGAAAAAATCATCGAAGTGATTGGTGATGACTTAAACGGTTACGTGCTTGAAGATGTCGCCATCGATTATCTTGAGCAAACCCCCAAGTCACAACTTGACCCAAACAACATTCTCGACGCTGAAGGTATTCGCCGCATAACCGAGATCACCGCAGAGCAAAACATCCAAACCAACCGTCTTGAAAAAGACGAAGAGTTGGCAATCACCAAAAAGAACGTTGAAGCCAAAGAAGCCATGCTGTCGCTTGAGCGTCAACAAGCCGATGCCGAGGCCAAGCAAAGGCGTGAAATTGACACGGTTAAGGCCCGTGAGACTGCCGAAACTCAAAAAGTCGAACATGAAGAGCGATTAAGATCAGAAAACGCAAAAATAGAAACCGACGAAACGCTGGCCATTCGCGAAGAAAACAAACAACGTCAAGTCGAAGTGGCCGAACAAAATCGGCTGCGGGCGATTGTGATTGAAAAAGAAAAAGTTCAACGCGCCAAAGAAATGGAAGCGGTTAATCGTGAGCGCGACGTTGAACTTGAACAAATTAACAAAGAAAAAGCGTTGGAAATTGAGCGCAAGATCATCGCTTTAACCGTCAGTGAACGTATCGCCGTCGACAAAAAAGTGGCCGAAGAAGAAGAGCGTATTAAAGAGCTTAGAGAAGTCAGTGAAGCTGACCGAAGAAAACAAGTTAAAATTGTGGATGCCGAAGCGGCAGCTGAAGAAGAACTGATTCAAACGGTTAAAAAATCTGAAGCCGATGAGAAAAAAGCCCATCACAAAGCCAAAGAAATTAACCTGCTGGCCCAAGCCGAACTAGACGCGGCTGCTAAAGACGCCGAAGCCCGTAAAAAACGCGCCGAAGGTATTCAAGCCGAAGAGGCCGCTTCAGGGCTTGCAGAGGTTAGAGTCATGGAAGCCCGTGCCAGTGCCCTCGAAAAAGAAGGCATAGCCCAAGCAAATGTCATGACAGCCAAAGCCAAAGCCGAAGAAAATCAAGGTATGGCAGAAGCCAAAGTCCTTGAAGAAAAACTGTCTGCCCAAGCCAAAGGTGACGAAGATATTGGTATGGCCGGTGCTAAGGTCACTGAAGAGCAACTGACCGCACAAGCCAAAGGTAATGAAGCAATTGGTATGGCCGACGCCAAAATAACCAAAGAGAAAGCGATTGCCGAAGCTGGCGGTTTGGTTGAGAAGTTTGCCGCGATGAACAACATGAGCGTTGATGCCCGAGACTTCGAACAATTCAAGATGAACCTTGAAGCGCATCTGGCCGAAGTGATGGCCACCATCGAAGCCAACAAAGTGGTTGCCAAAGAGCAGGCAGAGGTTATTGGCGCAGCACTTGAGAACTCCAACATTGATATTGTTGGCGGTCAAGGCGACTACTTCGACAAGCTCACTAAAGGTCTGGGTGCTGGCAATGCACTGCAAGGGTTTATGGAAAAAAGCCCGGTTGTACAAGCGCTGCTGGAGAAATTTTTGACTGGTGTTTCAGCAAAAAGCGACACTGCAAAAAAAGGTGACGGCGAGTTAATCGACTCGTAAAACCCTTCCACCTCGTAATACCCCCGTCCCCGGCGTTGATTTAACGTTTGGGGACGAATTCAAATGCAATAGAAGGACGCGATTGTGAGCGAAGAAAAAACCCCATCATTAACTGAACAAGCCGTAGCCCAAGGCGGTGCCTACGAGGTGATCCGCAATCGCCTAAGCAAGCACGGTTCCAGCCTCGAAAGCCAAACCGGACAAGTCAACCAATCTCGTCAAGCAGAATTCGGCAGCACCGAAATGGCTCTGCTGAGCCGCTTGCGTCTGCGCACCGAAAACAACTGCGAAGCGCGCGACTTGGTGTTGGTCAGCGATTACGTGATGTTCGGTTACAACGCCTTTTTGGGTTTGCGCAACGAAACCAAAGTCGAAGACGTTTTTGGGCTGTTCAAATTGGTGCAAAACGAGGGTGAATACGATGTTGAAGAGGTCAGTTTTAAAGGCACCTTTTTGGCTGACCAACAGTTTTTGGGTGATTTTCGCGAACTATACAGCTACTACAAAGACACCGCGCTCAGCCAGTTGGTGGTCAAAGACAACAAACTGCTGGCCGCCTTTCAAATTGGCGAACGGTTAAGTGACATCCGGGTTTTTCGCTGGAATATCTCAGCCGATGGCAAAACCATTGAATACATCGACAACCGAGGCGAGCGAGACATCGCCCTGCCCCCCAAATACGATTTTGAATGGCAACGCTGCCCACGCCACAACGTGATTGAAGGGCGTTATCCGCACATCAATATTCTCGACACCTTATTTGTCGACACCCTGCGCGGCGACTTAACCGTCAAGGTCGAAAACAATACCGAAAGTGGCATGGGCATCTTTTCAGAATCGGTCGACGACGAAAACCAATCACTCGACGATGCCGAATTTTATTATGCCGACTTAAACAGCCTCATTTTGATTAAAGTCCGTCCCTATATGGAGGAACAGTGGCGCTACCTGGTCTACAACCGCAACAACCAAAGCATTGTGCGCATCGACGCAATTGACGATTCGTGCGTCCAGTTGCCCGAAGATCACGGTATCATCTTTCCTGGCGGTTATTATTTAACAACCGGCGAGTACAAACAGTTTGAAGACAGCCTAGACGGCTTGCAGTACAAGCGCCAATTGCGCTCACCCAACGGCGAAGACGTGTTATTCATCTTCTTTCATCCCAGCAAAAACATCGTCGCCTTGTACGCCTACAACCTGATCAACAAAAGCTTGCAAAACCCGTTGCTCGGCCATGGTTTTGGTTTTTTCGACGATGGCCGTTTGGTGATTTTTTACGCCCAAGAAGAAGCGACCCGAATTCATCCGGTACAAATTTGGCAAACGCCTTATTTTTCTGATACCTACGCCAGCGAGCAGCCAGTTAAACAAACCTTTTTCGGCAAAATCGGCAACGCCGAGCTTGTAAGAGGCATATCTGAGTTATACAGCATCAGCCGTATGGTCAATTCCCAGGATGTTTCGGCCAGCCATTACAACGAACTGAGCAAAGTCTGTCACAAGATTTTCGACAATTATTATTGGCTCGACAGTGAAGAACTTGGCGGCATCGGCACTATATTGCATGAAATTGCAGCCACCTCAGAACTGGTGCTCGACGAATATGAAAAAGTCGAAAGCATCCGCGCCCAGTCTTCACAGCAGTTACAACAGGCCGAAAGTGCCCAGTCAGACATCGTCGCCCATTTACAGGCCGACAGCTGGCATTCGCCCGAAGAATACGTCGATGCTCTTGAAAAAATCCGTCGTCACCGGGGCCACCTGCTGACCATTCGCGACTTGCGTTATATGGACGTTGAGCGCATCAACGAACTCGAAACCGACATAACCGAGCACGAAGAACGCATCAACCAACTCACGGTTGAGTTTTTGGCAGACGACGATGCACTGAACAGCTATGACGAAAAAATTGAACACATCGCCAGCAATTACGAGTCATGTAGAACCACCATAGAGATTCAAGAACACCTAGACTCACTGGCACAAATGGCCGGTGGTTTAGACCTATTGTCAGAATTAATGGCCACCCTTAAAGTGCCTGATGCCACCATTCAAACCAAAATTATTGAAGCGGTGTCAGAGGTTTACGGCAAGCTCAACCAGCAAAAAGCCCAAGTTGAACATCAGCGAAAAAGCTTTGGTGCAGCCGAAGCCGCCGCGCAGTTTGGTGCCCAGTTCAAATTACTCAATCAAAGCATTCACAACGCGCTAGGGTTATCGACCACCCCAGACAAATGTGACGAACAACTGTCGCGTCTATTAGTGCAATTAGAAGAGCTTGAAGGTCAGTTCAGCGAACACGATGAATTTTTGGCTGACATTCTCGGTAAACGCGATGAAATCTTCGAAACTTTTGAAACCCACAAACAACAGCTGACCGATGCCCGCCAGCGCAAGTGCCAAACCCTGTTTGACGCCGCCCAGCGCATTATGCAAAGCATCACTCGGCGCACCCAAAAATTTACCGAACAAGACCAGCTCAACACCTTTTTCGCCTCCGATGGTTTGATCAGCAAACTGCGCGAACTGGCCGACTCACTGCGCGAATATGACGACAGCGTCAAAGCCGACGATGTTGACGCCCGCATCAAAGC
>JABSOG010000231.1 GCA_013216025.1 Algicola sp.
GCAGCATTTCGTTGGCTTCGCCGTTAAAAACCGGCAGCGACTGGGCAGCAAAACCCGGCGCGTTGGCACCGTCAAGGTTCATGCTTATTTGCATACTGCGCAGCGTTGTGGCGACAATGACAAAATCGTATTGTTGGTGTTCGATGTTGTCACCATTACGCACATAAACATTGGCTTTGTTGCTGTCTGTCCGGTCGATGCCGACATAGTGCACGGTTTGGTTGATATAGTTGGGTTGGACCTCGTCATTAAACAGGCCAATGATCTCGGTCATGGTTTTGTTGGGCGTATACTCGTCGGTATATGACCACAACAACAAGCGGAAAATCTCCAAGAAACACACCGGGAATAACGGCCCGAATCCGCCGGTACCCAGACCCAGAGTGCTGAACATGTTAATTTGTTCTGGCCCCCACTCAGGACGACCGTCTTTGCCATCCATGTATGTGGTGAGCGCTTCGATAAACGACACGTCTTCATATGTTTCGAGGAAGTAGTCCCAATAAGTATGCACTATGGCGATGTCGGCGGTATTCAGGTTGTCTTTGACCAGCAGCTCACTAACTTGGGCCAGGGTAATTTCTACGCTGTCCTCTTCGCTTCGGTAAGTCAGGCCGTCTGCAGTGAACTGGTTAAAATCGGTTGAAATGTCCTGCCATTCCTGGGGCATTTGGTCGCTGTCATGCCAGTTGAATTTTTCGCATTGATAGAGCATTTGCGTTGGCACTATGCCCGGGTTAGGGAAAGGGCTCAACGATGGGTCTTGACCCGGCTGCAACTTGCTCAAATAATGCCAGAACAGCTTGGAATTGTCCGGCACCCGCATCGCCCCCATTTCACAGGCATAGCTTTTGCCGCCCGCCTCAATGACTTCGGTGTTAGCGCGACCACCCATTTTTTCACGGGATTCATACATGTCAATGGTCTTGATACCCGCCTGTTTAAGCTCATAGGCGGCACAAAATCCGGCAAATCCAGAGCCGATAATGGCCACTTTGACCTTGTTGTCGGTAACACTGGCAAAAGGTTTCGTTTCACGAATAAGCGCCGGATAAGGATAAATATAAGTATCCACCATACGTGAAGTGCCTTGATTTAACTCAGACAATAATTTTTGATCGGAAACCTCGGCAACTTGACTACGTTTGCGTGCTTTGCGATCGGTGACAAGACCTTTCATTCCCCCGAAAGGGCATAAAGATGGTATTACAGACATTGTGTGCTCCGAAAAAGTGTTTATTTGATTTTTTGTACCCAGTATGTAATTAGACAGTGTAGTAGACAACTATTTATTTGGCTAAATAAAGTTGTTCTTTGATTAATTTAAAACGCTAATGAATGACTCTGACAAGGACTCAGCTGGGCGCCGACTATGGCATCGCAGGCCCTTTATAATTCAAACTAAAGTTCGGATTAATTGAAACAGTTTTCGCGGTTTTTCCAGGCGAATAGTTTAGCAGGCATTCTAAAATAGAGTAATTGTTTTCCTGGAAATATACGGATTTTACGGGGGCGGAATATCTGGAACGATGCAACAGTTTGAAAAATATGAGTTTTTAGAGTTGAATAAATCAGCGTTCGTAAAAAAGAAACTTTATGGAAACAACTTTACATTCTGATTTGACGGTGTATTGTGTTAGCGCGCATAACATGATGCGTACGTAAAAATAACAAAAAACTTATGGAGTTTGTATTATGAAAAAAAAATTAATTTGTGCATTTATTGGTCTGGGTATCGGCATCGGTTCTTTCAGCTCTGTAGCGGGCAGTAACTGCTCTTCCGCACGCAGCTGGTGTCTCAGCCAGGGTAATTCAGCAAATCAATGTGCCATGGAGTACGCCGACTGCAAAGGTTATTGATAAATCCCTCTTGCGAACTTGGATATTTTCGTCAGGTCAGCATTGACTCGGAAATGTCCAAAATTCAGCTGAAGTCAATATCTGCTTTGCCGTCTACCCCTTTCGAGATAAGGCGGAGGTCGTTATGGCGCTCTCAAAGAGTGTAAATTTGAAATTCGACTAAACGCCACGATATTAATCGTGGCGTTTTTTTGTGAATAGTTACTGGTTTTGGCTAGAACTTTTGACTCCAAAGGTCAACATGCCCTAACTTGTTATCATTTATCACTAACCATTAGATATTTAAACCCACGGATCATATTGTAAGTTTGCCCATCAAAAGTCACACATCTATCTGAGTAGCCACTGACTTTTTTACCTGACGCATAAGCCGCTAAAAGTAACGCATAGGCTTTGTCATAGTTTGTATCACTAGTTTGTAAAACTATTGCCCCAGACTGAGTGCAATTATTCGGATTGCCCCATCCATTGGCATAGAGAAAAAAGCCACCAGTGTTGAAGGCTACAGCATCAATAGTATCTTTATTAATTGACCCAGAGGCAAAGGCGGTACTTGATATAAATGCAAAGGCGACAATCACTTTTGTTACTATTTGCATTTTAAATTGCTATTTGGTTGTGGCCAACATTGGCGGTCTTATATTATCTGTTTGGCGCTCAATTATGATTCCTTAAATCAGATTTCATGATCATCCACTGTGCATCGGGCCATAACTTTGATGGAGTGGCTTTACCAAGACATTCATAATCAATACGTTGTAAAGGTGCCACACGTAACGGTGGACACATTAAAATGACCTACGAAAATGCAACAAATAATGTCACCGGACACATTCGTATTCCCTCGACATAAGGCCATGGACCAGCCCATGGCGGCCCCGCAAGAAAAACGGTAAATATCCGCTGATCATTTATGTTTGAATGTCAAATTTTGTTACGAATTACGCTAGCCACTAAACTAACAATTTTGGTTTTTGTCTGCCATGGTTTAAGTACCCCCGATTGTTCGAACAGTTCATACACTGTAATTCAAACTGTCACGTATATAATTGCAGTATTAGCAAAGGATGAAATCATGAAAAAGGCACTTCTTGTTGTCGCCATCGTCGCTCTGGTTGGCGCCACCGGATTCTATTATCAATCAAACCAAAGCAATGGACCCAAGGCAATGAAGGTTGAAACCGCTTTGGTCGAAAAAGCGCAGATCATCCAAAAAGTCAACGCCACCGGTAAAATCCAGCCCAAAACCCAAATCAATATCAGCGCCGATGTCAGTGCCAAAATAATCCAACTGCATGTCACTGAAGGTCAATGGGTCGAAAAAGGCACGTTACTGGTTGAGTTGGACCGCGAGAAATATCTCGCCAGCGTCGAAAGCCAACAGGCCAACGTTCGTGCTGCCCAAGCCAACGCGGTTTTGGTTAAGGCCAATAGGTCGCAGGCCGAGCGCGTTTGGAAACGATCTAAAGAACTGGTCGCCAAAAAGCTCGGTACCCAATCTGACTTAGATGCTACCCATTCTGGTTATCAGGTAGAAATGGCCCGCTATGATGCTGCACTCGAACAAGTCGAACAAAGCCGGGGCGTGCTCAAACGTGCCGAGGATGATTTGTCTAAAACCACCATGTACGCGCCGATGTCGGGCACCATCAGTAAGTTGAATAAAGAAACCGGTGAAATCGCGATTGGCTCACAGTTTCAAGAAGATGTGATCATGACCATCGCCAACCTCAATGAGATGGAAGCGCTGGTGAATGTTGATGAAAACGACATTATCGCGATTAAACTCGGTCAAGAAGCCGAGATTGAAGTGGATGCTTTGGCCGGCATCACTATCGTTGGTACCGTCTCTGAAATTGCCACCAGTGCGATTGCCGCACAAGCCGGGGCCAACAATCAAAAAACCGAGTTTGAAGTTAAAATCGCGGTGATAGGTGATAATAAAAACCTTCGTCCCGGCATGACCGCCAGCGCTGATATTATTACCGAGACTCGCAATGATGTGTTAAGTGTACCAATTCAGTCGGTTACCGTGCGTACTGTCGACCAACTCACCGAGGACGAAGCTTTTAAAGGTCAAAAGTATACCGCCGGAAAAGATGGTTTTGTTGAAGTGGTTTTTGTTGAAAAGGCCGAAAAAGTCACCGCCATGCAGGTAAAAACCGGTATTCAAAGTAATGAGTTGATTGAAATAACCGATGGATTGTCGCTTAACGATGCCATTGTTACTGGCAGTTACCGGGCTATCTCTAGAGATTTGAAAAACGGCACTGTTGTTGATTCTAAAAAGGATAAGGGCAAGGACAAAGACAAAAAGACGGCAGAGGAATAAGCGGATGTCATCAGATGATTTGGCCAACCAGCCGCTTGCCAATGGTGTCATTCTGTCCATTGAGAATGTCACACGCACCTATATTATGGGCGATGAAGAAGTTCATGCCCTCAAAGGGGTCTCTATAACCATCGATAAAGGAGAATACGTGGCCATCATGGGCCCGTCTGGCTCGGGAAAATCGACCTTAATGAATATGATTGGTTGCCTTGATGTGCCGTCGACAGGTAACTATATACTCGAAGACCAAGCAGTCAGCTCCATGAGCGAAGATCAGCTGGCAGAGATTCGCAATGAAAAAATCGGTTTTGTGTTTCAGACTTTTAATCTGGTGCCTAGGGTGTCGGTTTTTCAAAACATTGAGCTGCCGTTGATTTACAAAGGCGTTGCTAAGAGACACCGGCGCAAAATCGTTGATAAAGCCATTGAAGCGGTGGGTCTGGGTGAGCGAGCCAAACACAAGTCTAATGAACTGTCGGGCGGACAGCGCCAAAGGGTGGCGATTGCCCGGGCGCTGGTTTGCGAACCAACGATCATTCTCGCCGATGAACCAACCGGTAACCTCGACAGCTCTACTGGCAAGGAGATCATGGCGCTAATGGACGGTTTACACCAAAAAGGCCATACCATTATTTTGGTCACACACGAAGACGAAATAGCAGCACACGCTAATCGCATCATTCGGCTCAGGGATGGTTTGATAGAGAGCGATGGTTAAAACTAGTTATCGTCGAAATGTCGAACCACCAGAACTTACGTCCATCGGCAATTGCTCCATGCATTGCTTTGGTAAGCACTTCCATGTGCAAATGTGAGGTTTCTGGAGGAAGTTGCGTTCAAGCAACAGCAACGGCTGCCGGTGGAACTTCACTTACTTTTCAACAAATTGAAAAGGCGGCACATCAGTGTACCGCCTAGCCAGTGTCCAACAACATGCATTTCTGGATGGGCACTAACTAGAGGTTCAAAATCATGACTTTTCTTATGGATGTGGGTGAATCCTTTAAAATTGCCCTAGGGGCCATTAGGGCCAATAAAAGCCGGGGAGCTTTGACTGCCCTAGGCATTATCATTGGCATTGTTGCGGTTATCACCACGATGACGGCGGCCAATGGTTTAAAAAATACCTTTCGCGAAACCTTCGCCTCGGTGGGGGCTGATGTGGTTTATGTATCAAAGCGGCCCTGGGTGCAGATGGGCCGTGGTTTTCAATTTCGTAATCGTAAAGACATCAGTTTGGCCGCCAGTGACAAGCTACAAGATCGATTGCTGGGTCGAGGGGTGGTTAACCCTAGCATCGGCGGTAATCAAAACCTTAAGTATCGCTCAAAAGTACTCGATGGTATCAACGTTACCGGCACAACCGACAAGCAGATTATTGTCTCGGATATGGTTCCTGCGTCTGGGCGTTTTTTGACGCCTTTTGATGTGGCCTATAAAAAAGCAGTGACGGTGATCGGTTCCGGGATTGCCGAGAGTCTATTTGAACAATCGAATCCCATTGGTAAAGTCATTAAAGTGGGTCGCTATAAGTTCACCGTTATTGGCGTGATGGAAGAGCAGGGTGGCAGCTTTTTTGGTGGCCCCGATTTTGACCGGCAGATTTATATCCCCATCACTACCTTCGGCAAAACCATTGGTTTTAATGGCGGACGGGCCAATGTCAATATTGCGATAAAAGCGCCTTCTGCTGAGGCGATGGCCGAGTTCGAATTTGAAGTGATTGGCGAAATGCGCAAAATTCGCGGCTTGAAACCGACCCAAGACAATGATTTTGCGATTAACAAACTCGATACCCTGCTTGATTCGTATAACAGCATGATGGGTGTGGTGGTTTTGGTCGGCTTGGTCATTACCGGTATTTCGTTGTTTGTTGGTGGTGTTGGGGTGATGAACATTATGTTTGTTTCGGTCACCGAAAGGACCAAAGAAATTGGTATTCGCAAAGCCATCGGGGCCAAACGGCGCAGTATTTTGCTGCAATTTCTGTTTGAGTCGTCGACCATCTGTTTGTTCGCCGGCATTATCGGTTTGATCATCGCCGAAATATTAACTGAGATCATTAATAAATTGCTGATGCCCGCCAGTATTTCGCCGTTTATCATCGTTGTCGCTTTGGTTGTCTCGGTGATGGTGGGTGTGCTTTCAGGATTTGTCCCGGCATACCGGGGAGCGAAACTCAATCCGATAGATGCACTCCGTTATGAATAGAAAGTGTTACGAATAAAAGTGTTATGAATAAGCGTGTTATGTTTAAAGTTACAGTGTGGGGAATGCCAAAATGATGAGAGATACTTTTTTTATGTCACTCGGTGCCATTCGGAACAATAAGTTGCGTTCATCGTTAACTTTGTTCGGCATCATATTGGGGGTTGCTTCAATTATTGGAGTAATGACAGCGATATCTGTTGTACAAAGCACCATGGAGGCCGAAATGACGGTGCTTGGTACGCAAACTTTTCAGGTGCAAAAATGGCCTAATGGTTTTAGCTCTGATGCACAGCGAAGAGAGGCAATGAAATGGCCACCAGTGACTGTTGAAGAAGCGCAGTTGATTCGTGATAACGTTAAATCGGTCGATCTTGTCGGCACTGAGTTTTGGGATTACGGTAAAATCGTGTCGTTTAACGGTTATACCAAAGAGTCGCCGATAACCTTGTGCGGCGGTTCGCCGGAATATCCTGAGAACAATACTCACTATGTCGAATTGGGCCGCAACCCGTCGCGCATGGATATGCTGGCGGCCAGAAGGGTCACGGTTATCGGCCATTCACTTGCCGAGGAATTGTTTCCGTTCACGGATCCCATTGGCAAGACCATTCGTGTCGATAACCGTAAATATGAGGTTATTGGCGTTTTCATTAAAAAACAATCGGCTTTTGGTGGCCCTTACGAAACCATGGCGCTGGTGCCGGGTTCAACCTACACCAAAATCTATGGCACGGTCGGCCGACGGGGATTTCCCCGTTCAGCCAATGTCACCATTCATTCCAGAACTCCCGAATTGCTCGATGACGCCATAGAAGAAACCCGTCAGGTGCTTAGAAAAGCGCGAAAACTCAAGCATAACGAAGCAGACAATTTTTATTACTTCACCAGCTTAAGCCAAATAGACAACTTCAACAAAACCACGTTAGGTGTAAAAATAGGGGCTTTCATCATGGGCACCGTCACCTTGATTGTTGCAGGCATAGGTATCATGAATATTATGCTGGTGTCGGTCACCGAAAGGACCAAAGAGATTGGTATTCGTAAATCTCTGGGGGCAAAGCGCAAAGATATATTGGTGCAATTTTTGCTCGAAGCGATGGTCTTGTGCAATGTCGGCGGCGTGATAGGCATAATTTTGGGTTTTGGGTTGGGTAATGTGATGACCTTGATGACTAGCTTTGAAACCCATGTGCCAATAGAGTGGGCATTTATCGGCATGGCGTTTTGCTCGGTGATCGGCATTGTTTTTGGCATGATACCGGCGATTAAGGCTTCGAAGCTTAATCCGATAGATGCGCTGGCGTATGAGTGATGCTTTAGTGTTGGTCGTCGCACGGGGGCTTCGATAGAGGGCTGGAGCCTCCGTTCCTCCAGCCCCTATCGAAGGGATCCCAACCCTCAAACCTTCCTACTACGCCAGTACAAAAAGCTCCCCCCCGTAAACCACACTATGACCATTAACCATTCTTGCGGCCACACCAATGCCGCTGGCATTCCCGGCAGATACAGGCTGGTCATTAATACACTGGCCAATAAACCAAACCAGCCTAATCCTTTGCCGCCCAGTGCTTTATATGGGCGTGGCATGTCTGGTTCTTTGTATCTGAGTTTTAAAAACGAGGCGGTTACAACGATATACGCCACCATTAACCCTAGGCTACCGGCATCAACAAACCAGATGAGGGCTTGTTTGCCTAAAAATGGCGCTAACGTGCCTAGGAAGCCGATGAACAAAATCGCATTCATTGGGGTTTTATACGTTGGATGAACTTTGGCTAAAAAGGCGGGCAACATGCCGCTGGCGGCCATGGCGAATAACGCTCGGCTGCCGCCCAGTAAAAAGCCATTCCAGCTGGTTAATATACCGGCGACACCACCAATTAACAGTACCAATGCACCGGTGCGTCCCCATGCTGCCCCTGTTGCGTCAACCGTGGCCAGAGTCGATGTACTACGTTCATCAGCGGTTAATAACATGCCGACTGCCAGTTCGATTAATAAATACCAGACAATCGCCATCACTATCGACAGCACCAGCATTTGGCCAATTTTCTTTGCGGGTAAATCAATTTCTTCAGCTGCTTGGGGGATAATATCAAAACCCACCATCATGAAAGGGACCAACGCCATTGCCGCTAAAATGCCACTGCCGCCGCCGACGATAAGCGGTGTCATGTTGATAGCTTCTCCCTTTGCGCCCAAACCAACAAACAGTGCCAGCCCGGATAACACGATTACCGCGACCACAATCCCCTGAATAATCGCTGCAATGCGAACCCCACGGATATTGATCCAAGTGATTAACAATGACGCCAGCGCACCAATAACGGCTTGGTCTAAATAGACCATAACGCCATTGACTTGCCACAGTTCGCCGTTTTTTAAAGCCGGAAATAAATTTTCTAGCACACTGGGTAAGGCAACAGCCTCGAAGGCCACCACCGAAACATAAGCAAAAACTATCGACCAGGTACAATAAAAGGAGGCTGTTTTGCCCAAGGCCCGCAAGCTGTAGGCGTGCTCACCGCCGACCTCAGGCATGGCGGCGGTCAGTTCTGCATATATCATACCGATAACGACAATCACGCCTCCGGCAACCAACGTGGCAATAATCGCACCTGCGCTGCCTGCTCGCTGCATCAACTGTGAAATCAGTACAACCCAAGACCAACCAATCATGGCACCAAAAGAAAGGGCCAATATATCCAATTGTTGAAGACTTTTACTTAAACCGTGTTTGCTGGTATTCAATCGTGTTCGCTCCTGATATTTTTTTTGTTAATAGGTTATAGCGTTATACCGTGCGGTAGTCAATGCACCATACCCATTATGATTCTAAGTCAAAATACGCTATAATCCGGCAGTTTTTTCAGTCTCAACAGGATATTTTTAATGCAAACAGATGATCAACTGTGTGATATCGGCTTTATTGGTTTGGGTGTTATGGGTAAAAACTTGACCCTGAATTTGGCCGACAATGGCTATCGGGTAGCGGCGTTTGATTTGGACCACAACAAAGTTAATGACTTGTTGGCACAGGAAGCCGCCGAGCGTGGTGAGCAAGCAGCCCGTGTTGAGGGTTGCCTTTCATTTACTGAGTTACTTGGCAAGCTCAAAGCCCCTCACCTGATTGTATTGTCAGTGCCTGCTGGTGCCCCAGTAGATGATGTGTGTGACAAACTGATTGATGCTGGCATATGCGCTGATGATATTGTGGTTGATACCGGCAACAGCCTGTGGACAGACACTATCGCTCGTGAAAAGCATTATCAGGGTAAATTAATCTTTTTTGCTACGGCAGTATCTGGCGGTGAAGTCGGTGCCCGGTTTGGCCCTTCGTTGATGCCAAGTGGTGATCCGTATGCGTGGACCCGAATCAAACCTGTGTGGCAGGCCATTGCCGCCAAGGTAGACCCACAAACTGGCAAGGCGGTTGAACGTCATTCGATTGATGAGCCGCTGCCACAAGGTGAAGCCTGCGCCGATTATATTGGTCCTGCCGGTGCTGGGCATTATGTCAAAATGGTGCACAATGGCATTGAATATGCCGATATGCAGCTCATTTGCGAAGCGTATCACATCATGCGCGAAACTTTGGTCATGACACCAGCCGACATTGCTCAGGTATTTAAACAGTGGAACCAAGGGGTTTTGAACAGTTATCTTATTGGTATTACCGTCGAAGTGCTTGAGCATATCGATGATGATACCGGTTTGCCGCTGGTGGATATCATTCTTGACCGGGCCGGTCAAAAGGGCACCGGGTTATGGACTGCCGTCAACGCATTACAAGTGGGCAGTCCAGCGACGACTATTGCTCAATCGGTTTTTGCCCGTTCTTTGTCTGCGATGAAAGATGAAAGGGTTATTGCCGCCAGTATTCTCAAAGGCCCTGAGCCCAAAACGCCAGCAGAGCAGGATGCGGCTGTCATTATTCAAAGACTGCATGATGCCTTGTACTGCGCCAAAATCTGCGCTTATGCTCAAGGTTTTCAGTTGATGAACATGACGTCAAAAGAGCAGGGCTGGGCGCTTGATTTCTCAGCTATCGCCAAAGTCTGGCGGGCCGGTTGTATTATTAGAGCGTCATTTTTGTTGTCTATTACCGAGGCTTACGAGCGTAATGAGTCATTGCAAAACCTGTTGCTCGACCCTTATTTTGCAGGACAAATCGCTGAGCATCAGCACAACTGGCG
>JABSOG010000232.1 GCA_013216025.1 Algicola sp.
AGCTGGTTGTTGGCAAACGACAGCATTTCGAGTTTTGACAACTGGTCTATATTCGGCGGGAACTCGGTGAGTTTGTTGCCTCGTAGGTTGAGTGAACTGAGCTGTTTGAGCAGCACCACCGAATTGGGCAGCGAGCTGAACAAGTTGTCACTGATATTGAGTTTTTGCAGCTTTTGCAGGCGGCTGAAATCACCCGGCAAAGAGATCAGCTGATTGGTGCTCAAATTTAGGCTGATTAACTGGCTCAGTTTGGCTATTTCGGGAGGCACTATCACGGCACTGTTGGCGGCAAAATCTAGCGCGGTGAGGTTTGGCAATAATGTGGTGGTCAACAACTGGTCAGAATCGAGGTGATTGTAGGCCAGGTTTAAGGTGTTTAGTCCTTGCAGTGCGGTCACCCTTCGGGGTATCTGGGTCAGGGCAAGATTCGACAAGTTGATTTTGTCAGCTTCACTTAGTTGGGCAATGTCGATGATGCGGTCGATTAACACCTCGCTGTTTTGGCTGTTTTTGGCGAATTCAGTGCTGTCGTTAGTCTTGAACTGGGTGCGTAATTGGGCGATATATTCTTGGTCGAGACTGCCCTCTTCAAGCAAGTTACTGTTGTATATATCGCAGTTGGCCTGATGATATATATCGACGCGTTTGAGTACGTTGGTGTCGTCAACATAACAGTCGGAGATCTGGCTGTTGTCAAAGATCACCATGTGATCAAAGTTTTTGGCAAATCGCAGGTCGACACCATGAAGGTTGGTCTGGTTAAAGTAGCTGTTAGAAAAATCGGCATTGCGAAAATTGGTGAAGTTGGTCTGGGCCAGCGTAAACTGGGTGCGAACCAGTTTGGCCTGAAGAAATTCGGCCAGATTCAATTCGCTGGCCCAGATGTTGGCGCGTGACAAATCGGCCATGGTGAAGTTGACTTTGTTGGCGCGCAGGTAAGATAAATTCGCACCCACTAAGGTGGTTTGCACCAACGAACTATTTTGTTGAATTTGGCTGTGGCTTAGGTTGGCCCCTGACATATCGGCCAAATCAAAATGGCCTGAAAATATGCTCCAAGTCATTGAAGCCCCTTGCAGATTGGCCTCGACTAGGTTGACGTTGCACAAGATCACTGAGTTTAAATTGGCCAGTTTGAGGTGACGCTCCGACAAGTCTGTGGGGCGGTATTCCAAGCTTTGGTGACATTCATTTACCGGTAATAATTTGATACCTTCAGGTAACTTTTGCCGGGTATTGACCCGGGTGTCGTTGGTTGCCAATGACTTGATGATGTCGGTGTTTTTATTCAGCGGTACCGGCTGATTGATTATTTCGCCTTCAATATTAATGTGGGGCACGATAAAACTAACCAGTGGTAAGTCCATGTATTTGGCCACTGTCAGCGGCGCGTACAGGCATATCAGTAAGGCTGATATTCGGACTAGCGCGATCACCAAAACCACCATCAGGTAAAAGACGATGTTGTAATTGTTGAATATCTCGTAATACAACTCCTTGATATGGTCATACTTTTTGGCCAGTAACTGGGGTTTTTGCAGCCTTAACCAGTAAAACAGGTGTAACGCCAAACTAACCAGTAGCATCAATAGGTGCCACAGGCTGATCCAAAGGTTTTGAAAGTTGGCGAAATGCCACAAAATCAACACCAGCACTAATAACGGCGAAAGCGACACCATAAAAATAATAATGGTGTTCAGCAGGTAATAATTGGCTGAGCGTGGTGACTCTGGATAATCGTCATACTTGGCCCGAATATTAAACATGAAGGCGTGCAGCAAGTTAAAGTTTTTAAGCCGGTTATTGTCTGGGTGATAAAGCCAACTTCGCAGGGTTTTACAGTGTTCGAGCAGGTTAAACAACAGGTTGTAATGAAACGCGACCAATACCAGCGGGGCCATGATAAAAAAGCCGATGAGGGAGACCTGCAACTCGATAAAAGGAAAAGCAAACACACTGTCGGCCAAAAACAGGTTGAGATGACTGGTGTCGACTACGGTGACCGCCAGATAGATTTCGAGCACGAAAAAGGCGATCAAAAAGTTGCGGTTTTTTTCACTGGAATCATCCAGCGCCTCTTTTAGGTCATCGAGGTCGGCCAGTTCGTCGGGGTTGTTCATAAGCTCACCGTTTTTTATGGTGTAGTTGAATGATTAACATTGGTTACGAACGCTTGTGGATCATCCACCTTCAATCGCAAAATCTCTAGCTGTTCTGGCAATTGCCCCATTGCACCAAAATAGGTTTGTGGTGAGTTAAAGTGCAGTTCGACATTGGCATTGCCACCGCGGCCTATAATGAGCTGTTCTGGGTCATCTTTCTTTGCCCAACTGCCGGCTTCGATTGATTTTATGTCTTTGAAGTCAACGACCAAAAATGCCCATAAACCATAGTTGATGACTAACTTGTCGTCACGTTGGTAGAGTGTGTAATGGCGGCAAACCCGGTGGTTAGCGCTGATCGCAACAATCGAATAAAAAATAATACTTGATATCACAATGGCGAAAGTCTCGCTCCAAAATGCCAATAAGTAGTAACTGAGCCCTGATAGTAGTGAAAGACCCAAAAAGCTGGTATACCAATGCCAGCGATTGCCACCCAGTAAGGCGATTTTTCCGCAAGCTTTAGGGTGATTGCGAGATAATAGAGGGATGAGGTAATACCAACTGGCGGGTTCATAAGCGATGATGATACCCATTGATCTTTTGGCTTCTTCTTTTGTCTCTGGATGAGAGGGGTAATTATCTAAAATGCTGATGCGGGGGTCACCTTTTAACTTGCGTGCTTGCCATACGCCTTTGATGGCACTGTAGATAATGACCAGTTCTATGATCAGTAATACGGCAATAATGGGATAGCGTAACCAAGTGATAAATTCAAAATATTGGGCAACGTCGGTCGGAAAACTATAACGTGCCATCAAGCTGCTGGTGCCAAAAACAATCAGTATTCGCCACAATTTTTGTTCGCCACCTTTGATGACTAAAAACCAGTAGGCCAGCGGCAAACCAATAAAGTAAACCCCGGCACCCAGGGCAAATAGAATAGTTCCATTGTTGTCGCTCAACGATTCAGGGATGAATTGAAACCCCAGCGTATAACAACAAATGGCTAGGACGATAAAGCTTAATCTCAATTTTACAACGCGTCTCATAACAGCTTCCTAATTTTACGGGCAGCTATAGATACCATATATGGCTGGAAATACAAGCGAGTAACCGCTTAGACACAAATTGGCATTAGACAAGGCTTGTTAGGATGATACAATCGACGGCCTCATTCACCTCAAAAAGCTTTGTTGTCATGATCCCTGTTGTTGGTTATCAAGAATCCTTGGACCCTGCTGTTGTTGACTACTTAAAACACCTCACTCAATCATCTTTTACCGGTGATATTGAACAATCGTATGCCAGCCGATTAACCGTTGCGACTGATAACAGCGTTTATCAGCAAATGCCGCAAGGGGTGATTTTTCCAAAAAGTGTTGACGACATTGTGCAACTGACCACACTGGCCAATAACGAGCCGTTTAAGGCGATAACTTTCAGCCCACGCGGTGGCGGTACTGGCACCAATGGACAGTCACTGACCCCGGGCGTGGTGGTTGATTTGTCGCGTCATATGCGCAACATTCTAGAAATTAATGTGGAAGAGCGCTGGGTAAAAGTGCAAACCGGGGTGATCAAAGACCAACTTAATGATTTCTTACGGCCGCACGGCTTCTTTTTTGCGCCTGATTTGTCTACCAGTAACCGCGCCACCATCGGCGGTATGATCAGTACCGATGCTTCGGGGCAGGGGTCTTTGATCTATGGTAAAACCAGTGACCATATTTTGGATTTGACCAGCGTTTTGATTGACGGCAGTGTGTTGCACACCTCTAAACAGCGCATTGAGTCGGCAGAGCTACTAGGCCAGGATCAATCGTTAATTGGCGGCGCCTATAAACAGGTGATTGACAGTTGTCGTGACAATCGTGCGCTAATTCTTGACAAGTTTCCGCGCTTGAATCGATTTTTGACGGGTTATGATTTAGAACATGTGTTTAACGATGATTTGTCAGAGTTTGACTTATCAAGAGTGATTGCAGGCTCTGAGGGGACATTGGCTTTTGTTGCGCAAGCCAAGCTAAATATCACGCCATTGGCACCACACAAGGCGCTGCTTAACATTAAGTACGACAGCTTTGAGTCGGCATTGCGCAATTCGCCGTTTTTGGTTGATGCCAAAGCGACCTCGGTAGAAACCGTCGACAGCAACGTACTGAACTTGGCCAAGCAGGACATTGTTTGGTATTCGGTGTCACAATACATTCAAGATGTGCCGGGCAAAGTGATTGATGGCCTCAATATTGTTGAATTCAACAGCGAAAACGAAGCCGACTTAAAAACCCAAGTTGAGCAACTCGCAGCAAGGTTAGATGAACTGATACGAACGGGTGCTGGTGGCCTGTTGGGTTATCAAATCACTTATGACAAAGCGGCCATTGGCAAAATTTACGGGATGCGCAAAAAATCGGTGGGGCTGTTGGGTAACACCAAAGGGGATAAAAAACCTCAGGCGTTTGCCGAAGATACCGCTGTGCCGCCAGAGCATTTGGCCGATTACATCATGGAGTTTCGTCAGTTGCTGGACGCTCATAAACTCAAATACGGCATGTTTGGCCACGTTGACGCCGGTGTATTGCACGTAAGGCCTGCGCTGGATTTGTGCGACCCCGCACAAGAAGTGCTGATGCGTAAAATATCTGACCAAGTGGTGGCACTAACGGCCAAGTACAACGGTTTGATGTGGGGTGAGCATGGCCGGGGATATCGCAGTGAATATGGACCGGCGTTTTTTGGCGATGAGTTGTTTGCTGAGCTGGAAAAAGTCAAGGCGGCATTTGATCCAGATAACCGACTAAACCCCGGCAAGATTTGTACGCCTTATCAAAGTGAGCACCAATTGGTGTCGGTTGATGACAAAAAGCGCGGTTGGTATGACCGCCAAATCCCGGTCAAGGTCAAAAATAGCTTTGAGGTGCCGATGAGTTGTAACGGCAACGGTTTGTGCTTCAATTATGACGCTGAGTCCCCAATGTGCCCTTCGTATAAAATCAGTAAAGACCGACGCTTTTCACCCAAGGGCAGGGCAGGTTTAATGCGCGAATGGATGCGCCTGATGAGCCATCAGAAAATCGATATTATCGCCGAAGAAAAACGCATCATGCAGGGCGATGGCGCTTCGCCGTTTGAAAAATTCCGCAACTCGTTGGGTGTAAAAAAAGGGATTAAAAACGGCGGTAAAAACCTCGATGATTTTTCGCATCAGGTTTTTGAAGCCATGGACACTTGTCTGGCCTGTAAAGCCTGTTCAAGCCAGTGTCCAGTTAAGGTTGATGTACCTGAGTTCAGAGCGCGGTTTTTAAACTTGTATTACGACCGCTATTCGCGTCCAGTCAAAGATTATTTTGTTGCCACCATCGAAAACCTGGCCCCGTGGATGGCCAAGGCCCCGGGTTTAATCAACTTTGGATTGAAACTGCCTTTTACCGGCAAATTGATCAAAAACACCATAGGCTATGTCGACACGCCCTTATTGTCGCAGCCCACCTTAAAACAACGCATTGACTCGCAATACGGCTTTGATTTCAACGAATTAAGTCAGTTGTCGTCGTCAATGAAAGCCAAAACGGTGCTTGTGGTGCAAGATCCGTTCACCACGTTTTATGAAGCCCAATTGATTGACGAGTTATTGCAGTTTATCGCCAAATTGGGTTATAAACCGGTGTTATTGCCTTATAGACCCAACGGCAAACCCCAGCATGTTAAAGGGTTTATGAAAAGCTTCAGTAAAACCGCCACCAAAACAGCCGACTTCTTAAACAAGGTGGCCCAACTGGATATCCCAATGGTCGGCATCGACGCTTCTTTGGTGTTGTGTTATCGCGATGAATACCAGCAAGTGTTGGGTCACGAGCGCGGTGACTTTAATGTACAACTGGTGCATGAATGGTTGCGCGACATTGAGGTTTCCAGCAACAGCAGCAACAACAACAACGACAGTAGCAAGAGCGAAGACGAATACTTTTTGTTTGGTCACTGCACCGAGAAAACCACACTGCCTAATTCAACCGACGAATGGGTGGCAATATTCAAACAATTTGGCCTCAAACTCAACGTAGTCAGCACCGGCTGCTGCGGCATGGCGGGGACTTATGGTCATGAAGCCAAAAACCAGCAAAACTCAAAAGGCATTTATGAGCTGAGCTGGCAAAAGCCGATCAGCGAAATCGCTAAAGATAAAATCGTGGTGACCGGGTTTTCGTGTCGCTCTCAAGTCGGGCGGATTGAAGGGGTGAAGCCTAAGCATCCTGTGCAGATTTTGTTGGAGCGAGTTTAATATGCAAGAAAAAAACCTCTTACCATCGTATGCAATAAAAACTCCCTTGTATTCGTTGGCGAAAAAAGCTACCCTCCACAATCCATAATATCCAATATAATAGAATAATAATGCAATGTTATGCAGGTTATCAGTAGTTTAAATTTTTGTACATCCTAGGTAGTAAAGGAGTTTTAATGTTTGTTAATGAATTGAGTCATGAGGAAAAAGTTTGTATGGTCCGGTTGTTTACGTTCATCGCCCGGGCTGATGGTCAGATTGCGTCGCAGGAGTGGGAATTTCTCAACAGTTTTGCCCAAGAGCATGGGTTGACCTATGATATCCATGAGGTGATGCCACTGTCCATTGTTTGCGCCAGTTTTACTACGCTTAAATCCAAAGTGATTGTGGTGCAAAAGATGATTGAATTGGCGATGAGTGATGGTCATTACGATGATGCTGAACGCAAGCAAATTGTCGAGATCTCTGAACTGCTTAACTTGCCCCACGAAAAGCTGATTGAAATTGAATCTTGGTGCATTGAAGGCCAACGCTGGCAAGAACGAGGCGTGACGATGCTTAGCGCATAATAATTTAGCGCCAGAAACATAAAAGCCACCTTTAACGGTGGCTTTTGTGTTTCTAGGTGTACATTATCTTCAGTCGGACTTTGCTGATTCTACTTGGGCTGCTGCCTTTCTGTCTTTCCAAAAATCAGCGTTCTTAATCCCTAGCGCTTCCGGATCAAAGGTGTATTTATCAACCCCTTCTTTACGTTGTCGCTCGTAGTCTTTCAACGCTTTTATTGCCGGTTTGGCCATAAAGAAGATGATCAGAATACCAATGATATTCAACCAAGCCATCATGCCTACGCCAATGTCACCTAACGCCCAGGCCACCTTGGCTGTTTTCACCACGCCGTAGAAGGTTGAGGCCATTAAGACGATTTTCAATAAGGTGGTTAAACCCGGCATTTTAATCGTACGCTTCAAATAAGCCACGTTGGTTTCTGCGATATAGTAATACGCCAAAATGGTGGTAAAGGCGAAGAAGAATAACGCGACGGCAATAAAGGTTTTGCCAAAACCAGGCATAACGCCTTCAACCGCAATCTGGGCAAATGCTGGGCTGTCTGGGTTAAGATGCTCGGCAACGTTTTGGATAATGAATGAACCTTGGGCCAATTCACCTTGAACGTTGTAAGCTCCTGTGATCAAAATCATAAAGGCGGGCGCCGAGCACACAAATAACGTATCGATATAAACCGAGAAAGACTGTACCAGACCTTGTTGAGCCGGGTGTTCAACTTCTGCCGCTGCTGCTGCGTGAGGGCCTGTGCCTTGACCTGCTTCGTTGGAATAGACACCACGTTTGATACCCCAGTAAATAGCGGCACCAAATCCGGCCATTGGGTTAAAGGCGTCAGCGATGATCATGCCAAAGACACCCGGTAATTTATCAATATTCAATGCTATGATCACCAAAGAAACGATGATATAGGCAAAAGCCATGGCTGGCACAACGACCTGGGTAAAGTTGGCGATACGTCTAACGCCGCCGAAGATGATAAAACCAATCAACATCAAGATACCTAAACCAACAATAATCTTGGTTGAGCTGACGGTGCCAAAAAACGTGTCAATCATATCGCCAGGACCAAAAGCCAATTCGGCGGCGTTACCAATACTGTTTGATTGAACGCCGGGCAACAACATACCACAGGCTATAATAGTGGCGATGGCAAATATCCATGCATACCATTTCTGTCCCATCGCTTTTTCGATGTAAAATGCCGGGCCACCACGGTACTGACCATCGTCTACTTCTTTGTAGATTTGCGCCAAGGTAGATTCAACATACGCAGTTGCAGCGCCCAAAAAGGCCACCACCCACATCCAGAAAACCGCTCCGGGTCCACCAAAACCAATGGCGGCACCCACACCGGCGATATTACCTGTGCCAACACGGCCAGATAGCGACACGGCCAGTGCTTGGAAAGATGAGATACCTTGTTGTGAACTTTTGCCTGAAAACAGCAAACGCCACATTTCTTTAACCATTCTGATTTGAACAAAGCGGGTCATGATGGAAAAAAACAGCCCTGTACCCAAACAAAGGTAAATCAGGGGTTTACTCCAAATAATACCATTTATAAAATTTACGATCTCTGCCACTGTGAACACTCCGGTTATTATTGGTTGGGCGCAAAAGGTTATGTAAAGTGGGCTAAAGTACCATACCAGTCAAGAGTGACGCAACAAACGGCTTTGGTGACAAACTTACAGAGCAACGCAATTGGTTGATTTGACCGCATAAAACCCCATTTTGTTCTTTTATCGGCAAATTCACCGGGTCCGATATTTTTATTTCAACGGCTTTTACAGTGGTTAAAAGCTGTTCAATTACACTGTGAATAAACTCGCCAGCAAATTTTTTTTTAACATTAATTCATTATTTTTCAACGTCTAATGATTGACTTTATGATAAATTAGAATAAATACTTTAAACAAATTTCATGCACTGGTCCAACCAATGAAAATGTTTAATTTTGTTGTAATTCAATCATTTAAGCTCAACTGGTAAGATGTCTTTGTGGCAAAGTTTAAACTTGTGATCTAAACTCTTTGGGCTAAAGATAAAAAAGGGTTAAAAATTAACTGTCTATCTTCATTAAAGCAGTTTTTTAAGCGCTTGCGTCTAGACTCCAATGATGTAATTATTCACCGCAATTACGCGTTGGGCACTAATAAAAATGAATCCAATTCGTTTAAAATAAATAAAATGAAACAATACCTGCAGGGAGTTAGGGGAGATAATAATATGATAAAAAGGCCTGGTATACTTACCAAAAAGCCAATTGCTTTGGGTGTCGCAGCAGCATTATTCGCTTTGTCAATATCACCGGCATCAGCCGAAAGATTTGAATTGGGCGCGTTTGATGTGACCTTTGATTCAACATTTTCATACGGTGCCAGCTGGCGGGTAGAAGATCGCGATTACAACCACATTGCAAAAGGCAACGACGCCCGTTTTAATTGGGCGGGTTATAATCCGGTGGTCCACACCGCAAGTCCCATCAGCTATCCTAGTTCAGCCCAAGTTTGGGGTTCGTTTGACGGCGGCAGTTATTCTGCTAACGGCGATGCGGGCAACCTTAATTATGATCCCGGCGAAACGTTTTCACGCATCTTTAAAGGCACACACGAGCTGGATATCAACGCGGGTAATCAGGGCTTTTTCAGCCGATTCACCTATTTCTATGATTTTGAAATGATGGATTCGTCGCGCCCTTACCAACGTCCTATTGGTGGCAGCAACTACGAACCTTGTCATGACGCCAAGCAAAAAGAATTGTCGTGTGCTGATTTTCGCATGCTCGATGCCTTTTATTATGGCGACTTCGATATCTTTGACCATGCGTTTTCAATCAAGATTGGCCAACAGGTATTGAGCTGGGGTGAAAGCACGCTTATCTCCCATGGTATCAATAACCAACCGGTCGATATTGCCCGTTTAAGAGCCCCGGGTTCAGAATTAAAAGAAGCCTTTATTCCAGTGGGTATGGTGTGGGCATCTTATGAGATATCTGAGGTATTGAACCTCGAAGCTTATGTTCAGTATGATTGGCAAGAAACCTATTTGCCAACACCGGGAAGTTACTTCTCTACCAATGATTTTGCGGGTGAAGGCGGTTATTACAACAATGTTCAGCTCGGTTTTGGCGGCGGTCCAGACATTGGTTTAGGCGATGTTATTACTGGCTTGAACAGCCTGTATGCCACAGTCGCTGCGCTTGGCATTGATGTGACCACTCCAGCAGGTCAGGCGGCATTGGCCGGTATTTATGTCGGTTCATTCCCGCGTAAAACCACGTTGCGCTTAAAAGGCAGTGCTGGTGAGAATAAGCCTAAAGATGACGCCAACCAATATGGTATTAAACTGAGTGCTTATTCAACCGAATTAAACGACACTGAATTTTCGCTTTATTACATGAATTATCACAGTAACCGACCGTTATTCTCGGGTACTGCGTCAAACTTCACCACGCCTGCATTGTTGCAAGACTTGGCTTATTTGGCCGCAAATACCATTAACGTTGATAATATTGGCAACCTGCAAGCCTATTCCAAGGTTATTGTTGAATATCCTGAAGACATCAAGTTGTATGGTTTCTGCTTCAATACGGACATTGGTAATACAGCGGTTGCT
>JABSOG010000233.1 GCA_013216025.1 Algicola sp.
ATACTCATGTGCATGATTAATAAGCCCTAATTTGTTACTTCAACCATAGGCAATCTCCGCGAAGGGTCTATTGATGTTTTTGCTCATAGCTTTTCGGAGGTTGGGGAAATCCATTTCCCTACCGTAGAATGTTTTTAACATAATTGTTGCAACCATTCCTAATATCATGTCTAATGCGTCCCGAGAGACTTGGGGCTGAAACAGTTCCATACTTTATTTCAATACTACCCGTCTTTTTGTATCCGTTTTATATCTATTGAGAGGGTGTCCCGTTGGGATACCTATTTTGTGTTTTATAAGATTTTGTTGTCCAAACGCAGTGTGCCATTTTCGCATCAGGCTTTGGCAACAAGGAGCAATCATCGTGTCATTAAGCACACAGGGTTATTTGAAAGCATTGGCCTTAATCATTTTGGCCATCGGGTATATTGAGGTGGCAAAAGCCATGGCAACACCTCAAGCGAATGCTTTCAAATTTGTAGAAAAGACCTTGTCTCGTCCCTCCTCCGACATTGATTTGGCACGCACAAAAATCATGATTGATAAATTTATTGACCCATCAATAGATGTTGAGCAATCCCTAAAAGACCTTTCCCGTATGGCACAAACTGTTCGGTCGGCATCAACACCGAATATGACCGACATAGATAAAATGATGTCACTACGTGCCTATTTATACGAAGGTGGATACTGGAATCAGTTTAAACCGTTCCACTATGATTTTGCCGACCCTTTGGGCATAAATTTACACAGCCAATTGCTGCCAACTTACCTACGCACCAAGAAAGGAAATTGTGTTTCAATGCCATTTTTGTTTGTTATTTTGGCCAAAAAACTGGGTTTAGATGTCACTGTAGCAACCGCCCCTTTGCATCTTTTCGTGAAATTCAAAGACCCACAAACAGGGCAGATGTTCAATCTGGAAACAACCAATGGTGCCAAAATTGAAGGCGACAGCTTTTATAATGAAGTAATGCCAATGACAAATACCGCCATTCAAAACGGCGTGTATCTCAAATCACTGAGCAAAAAAGAAACTGTGGCCGTCATGACCATTGTTCTCAGCGAATATTACGTCAAACAAGAGCAATGGCAAAACGCCATTGATATCACCACACTCATTTTAAAACATTACCCCAAATCTGCCTATGCGATGCTTAAATTAGGAAATTCTTATTCCGACTTACTTCAAGAGAAAGTCAAATTTTACCGAGCTAAACGCACAATTACAGATACTCAAAAGAAACATTTAGATTATTTGTACGCACAAAATCAACGCTGGTTTGCCAAAGCTGAATCTATCGGCTGGCAACCCGTATCACCTGCAACGAACACCAAATATATGCGCACCATGCAGCTGCGCGCTAACCTAATAACAGCTCAATCAAAAGGACAATAACCATGTTCCCGTGGAAACAAATATTAACCACATTCACCATCGGCATGCTTTGTATCAGCAATCCGGCAGCCGCTCGCTTTTTATCCAACGACCCTGTGACTGCCCAAACACATCTACAGAAAGGCAATCCGCAAGGATTCAATCGATATACCTATGTTAACAACAATCCGTACAAGTTTACCGATCCTGATGGTCGAGAATTGGTCTATTTTGCGTTTGGTAAAGAAAAATCCAAAATGGAAGGAGCCATTAATAGAGCGGGAAAATCTAACCCTGTTTTACAAACAAGGCTTGATGTGCTTAAAGCGTCGGCAAACACTCATTTTATTCGTCAAACAGAGCCAGGTGAAGCGCCGGGCAATACCGCTACCGGTCCTAAAGGGAGTGGTCAAAATGGTCAAAAAGCGGGTAGCATGACGGCAATTGATTTTACTCAGTCTACTCATACTATACAAAATGGTCCTGATGGCTCTTATGGCGATTTCACTTCTTCAACAGAAGGTGTGGTGGCTCATGAGGTTCTTGGCCACGCATTCCAAGTAGATCAAGGGCAGATAGATGATAGTCGAAATGACATAGGACTAAAAAAGTCTGAAGCTTTTGGTATTGATACAGGCAATACTTACAGAAAAGCGGTAGGCGAAGAAGAGAGAGATAAATAATGAATCGCTTTGGTAAATATACCATCGTACTATTTGCCTTGTGTGCGTGCATTATTGTGACGGGGTGCACCTCAAAACAATCAAGCAATCAATATGCACAAGTCAAAAAATGGTCTTTCAAAAAAGGTTTTGACAGAACATTTACAAAAGGGATGGTAAGTACGCAAGACAATTCACTAATAGAATCATTTGCCAAGTTATATCAGTTGAATAGCTATGAGGCTGAATTTGTCACATTAGTATTTTATAAGGTCATGTTAGACGATAAACGTCAATTTCGGTTTTATTTGTTTGATATTAAATATACTCGTCACGATATCGTTGTATTTAAAGTAAACGAAGATAATCAACTGATAGATAATTATTTGATTGCAACAGGTTTCCACTAAAAAGGCAGAAAATTTGCATCCAAAGACGTTCCTTAGGCGTCTTCACTGGCGTAACAGTGATCGTAATTAAGTGGCGAAATGCTTACAATATCCAAAAATCAAAACGAAAACCTTTTTTAAGATTGTCTACGGCCAGTAGGTTAACAAACGAATAAAAAGTCAGTTACGGGGGGGAAAGCCACCACCCACCCCGGCCGCCACCCAACGCAACGAATCGTTGCAAAAAAAGAAAATAACAGCTTCGCTGTGCTGCGAAGCAGCAAATGCCTTTGGCGCGGCTGCGCCTTTTTTTAAACAACATTGTTGTGGGTATTACGGCGTAATATCGAGGGTGGCGGTCGGGGCGGTTGGTGGCTTTTCTTCCTCAGCACGAGCACCAAAGGTTCGATATAAAGTCTGGGACTCTGTAATCAGACCGTCAAATTCAGGGAAGAATTTGCCGAGGCTCCAGGGATGGATTTATGCCGTGTCTGATTACAGAGTCCCGGGCTTTGCTGCGTCAAACCTTGGTCTCGTGCTCACAACATTGCCTGTACACCGCCTCGCGGTGTACAACCCCTCACTCAAACCCGCTTGTAAAGCCAAACCCGTAACATCAATAACAGCTTGTCTGTATCCAAAGGTTTGGTCTGGTACTCTGATGCACCCGCTGCAATGCATTTTTGTCGGTCAATCGGCATTGCTTTGGCGGTCAGCGCGATGATGGGGGTGGATTGGTGAACCGGCATTTGACGAATCAGTTGCATTGCCTCATACCCATCCATAATCGGCATCATGATATCCATCAAAATTAAATCAAAGGGCACATCGGTTTGTTTGAGTGCGTCTATGGCGGCTTGTCCATTTTCTGCTTGGGTGATGTTAAGGCCGTTACTTTCCAGTACGCGGGTCAGGGCAAACATATTGCGCATGTCATCATCGACCAGCAAGATTCGGCTGCCTTTGATGGTGTAGTCTTCATTGTGACACTGTTGCAGGGCGTGGCGTTGTTCAGAATTGAGGGCATCACTAGGCAAATGCAAAAATAAGGTGACATCATCGAGCAGTCTGTGAGGAGTATGGGCGACTCTTATGATCATTTTACGGCTTAACTCGTCAAGCATTTGTTGTTCGGGCTCGGTCATGGTGCACTCACAATAAACCACTACCGCTGGGGGAGTAGCAATGTTCAGCTCATCAATGGCGCTGGTTATCGCACTAACATGACTGTCTGGTTGGTTGAATTCGATGACGATACAGTCAAAATTTTGTTTGGATAAAAGGTTGATGGCTTGTTCGATTGTTGTGGTTATGTTTAGTTTGAAAGTGTCACAGCACAATTGTTGGTCTATTGTCTGTTGCATTTGGGTGTCACTGACCAGCACCAAAACCTGTTTCAATGGATCTTGGGGGGCCAGTGTCAGTGCGCTTAACACCGAAAAGACAGTATCGTTAGAGACGGGTTTGCTGAGGTAATCATGAGCACCGAGGTTGAGCGATTCAAAAGCCTGCATGGCTGCGGTGAGCACCACGACGGGAATATGGCGGGTGTGCAAACTGTCTTTAAGCTGGGTTAATACCTGATGACCTTCAATATCCGGTAGTCCCATATCCAATAAGATACAGCTGGGGGCATATTCAATCGACATCATAATGCCTTCGCGGCCTTTGTTGGTCACCAGTACTTTGAGGCTGAGTTGGTGGCAAAGGTTGACCATTAATGAGGCTGAGGTATGGTCATCTTCAATAATCAACACAGTTCTGTCATTGGGACGTATGTGTCGGCGATCATCGACCAACCAGTAGGCAACCTGAGTTTCTTCTTCAGTGGTTGATTGCGTTCGCTTTATTGGGGTCGGTGTGAACTCTGCGATGGCCGTTGTTGGCTGGCTGTGCGGCGGACCTCTTCGCTGTGGGGCCAAGGATGTTCCTTGCCATTCTATGGGTAAATACAGTGTAAAAGTACTGCCCAGATGTTCTTCGCTGGTCAGTTGAATCTCTCCTCCAAGCAAACTGGCCAATTCTCTTGATATGGTCAGACCTAGACCTGTGCCACCATACTGACGGCTGGTTGAACCATCGGCTTGCTGAAACGCTTCAAAAATGGCTCTGAACTTGCCCTTGGGAATGCCGACGCCAGTATCTGTCACAGAAAACCCAATGGTGCTTTTGGCGTTTAACTGTGTGACGAATTGACAGTCGGGGGCCGGGGCGTGTATTCGCAAGGTGACGGTGCCTTGTGCTGTGAATTTAAACGCATTGGACAGCAGGTTTTTAAGAATTTGTTGCAAGCGCTGGCAGTCAGTTTGCAGGTTGAGTGGCAAGTCGCTTTGGATGTCATGGCTAAAGGCCAACCCCTTCTGCATCGCCACCGGGGTAAATAGGGTTTCGAGCACTTGCCAAACGCTTCGGGTTGACACCGCTTCGGGATAGATGTCGAGCATACCGGCTTCAACTTTAGACAAGTCCATGATATCGTTGATTAATAACAATAATGATTGACCCCCTTGATGAACAATGGTGGCCTCTTCAACTTGATCTGCGGTCAAATTTCCCTGTTTGTTTTCGGCCAGTGTTTTGGACAGGATCAGCAATGAGTTGAGCGGGGTGCGCAGTTCGTGAGACATATTGGCGAGAAATTCAGATTTGTACTTGCTGGTCAGTGCTAACTCTCGGGCTTTTATTTCGATTTCGTTTTTTGAGGTAGCCAAAGAAGCCTGTTTTTCTTTAAGCGTTGCGTTGGTCGTTTGCAGAGTTTGGCGCTGTTGCTGTAATTTTTGTGCTTGAGCCTGCGTTTCTTGCAGCAATATCGCCGTGGTTTCACGTGCTTGACTGACCTGAATGGCGGCGGCGATACTGATGGCCTGTTGTTCGAGCAGGGTGAGAGTTTCCTCTGTAAATTGATTGAGGCCAGCCAATTCTATGACACCTGAAACCAAGTCGTTAAACATTAGCGGTACCACAATCACGTGACTGGGACTGGCCTGACCCAGACTGGTGGTGACATTCAGGTAATTTTCGGGTAAATTGTCGAGCGTCATCGTTTTGCGATCGCGTGCTGCTTGACCGATGAACCCCTGATCTTTGGCTAAGATTTTTTGACAATCGGTGACGGCATGGCTGTGCACTAAGCTGAACTGTTCTTGTTGTTGATCATACAGATAAAAGGTGCCGATTTGTGCGGTGGTATACAGACATATCTGGTCTAGTGCGGCGGTGGCAATGGCTTGCGTGGTTAATTCCCCCTGAATGCGTTCAACCAGTTGAGTATTGCCAGCGTTGATCCAGCCCCGGGCTTCAATGGCTAAAGTGCTTTCGCGCAGTTTGGCCACCATACGATTGATTGAGCGGGCCAACACATCTTGTTGACCTTTGATTTCGACGGCCAATGTTAAGTCGCCTTCAGCAATCGATTCAATGACTTGTGAGGCATCACGCAGGGTTTTGGTCATATTTTGCAAGGCCAACCCCAATGAATCGTTTTGCGAGCGAGGTTGAATATCGACTTCATAGTTGCCAGAGGCGATAAAGGTGGCTTGTTGGGCGGTATCGTTAAGGGTATTGACCAATTGATTGAGCGAGCTTGACAGTAGGTCTTGTTCGTTTTTTACCCCCAGAGTGCGACCCAGATCACCGCTGGCGATTTGTGAAATGGCCTCGGTCACTTTGAGTTGGGTGTCGATGACGGTGGCCAGTAAACCCATCAACTGACCCAATTCGTCGTCTGAATCTGCGCTTATTGGATGGTTCAACAAACCGGCGTCAAAAGCTTTTAGACCGTTTAAAACGACCCGTAATCGGGCGGTTATGTGCCAACTGAGTCCGAGCCCAACCAATAATGCTAAAACGACGACAACGGCTGTGATCAACAACAGTGTTTGACCATCGCTTGGATTGGGCAGCTGTGAGACGCCAAAAAATGTACCGAACGAAAACAGTGCGACAGCAAAGCCAAACCCGCCGAGAATTTTTTTTCCAACACTCAACCCCATTTATTTACCTTAATCCAAGTTTGTTGACCTGACAAAAGTGTAGTGCAGGCCTTGTATATATCAATTGGCGGGATAGAGTGTGTTGCCTATACTCACATAAGACACGCAAATAAAGATACTTATGACAAAAAGGCCTGAAATACTCATAGTGGATGACAATGCTGCCGATTTAAGGGCGCTGCATCTGAAGTTGGCCGATTTAGACGTCAACATTCTTCACGCAAATTGCGGTAATACTGCACTTTCTTTTACCATCAGACACGATTTTGCACTGATTTTATTAGACGTTCATATGCCCGAAATGTCCGGTTTTGAAGTCGCCAGCATTTTACACGGTAATGCCAAAACAACCAATATCCCGATCATTTTTATCACCGCAGCTTACAAAGATGAGTTGTATCAGGTGCAAGGATATAAGTCAGGGGCCGTCGACTATATCGAAAAACCGATTAACCTCGATATTTTGATCCCCAAAGTGCTTTTTTTTATCAAACTCTACGCCAACCAGCAGCAGCTTGAGCAGGCGATAGCCAGTGAAAAACGGGCCAATGAAGCTTTACAAAAACAAAATGTATTGCGTAAAAAGCTGGAACGAAAATTAGTGGAAGCAGTACGTGAGGCGCAAGTTGCGACCGAATCAAAAGCCGAATTTCTAGCCAAAATGAGTCATGAAATTCGCACCCCGATGCATGGGGTGCTGGGCATGGCTGAATTGCTCGAAAAGTCAGCACTGAGCGATGCTCAGCACAGTCAGGTCAAAATCATTGTTAATTCAGGCACAATGCTGTTGACCATTATCAATGACATTTTGGATTTTTCAAAGCTTGAAGCGGGTTTGGTGACACTCGAATCGATTGAGTTTAATCTCGAACACACCATTCATGACGTGATGACCTTGCTGGCGACCAGTGTTCAATTCGATCAATTGGAACTGGTATTGGATTATCCAGCCAATATGGCGCGCCATTTTAAGGGCGATCCGGCGCGTATCAGGCAAATTCTCAACAACCTGCTGGGCAACGCGATTAAATTTACCGAGCAGGGTATTATCTTGGTCAAAGTGTGTTGTCAGCAGCTCGAAAATGATTTTGTTCAAGTCTATTTAACGGTTCAAGACAGTGGTATTGGGATACGCGAGGACAAAATTGATGGTTTGTTCAATTCATTTACTCAGGCCGACAACAGTACCACCCGTAAATATGGGGGAACGGGATTAGGCTTGTCTATTTGCAAACAGCTAGTTGAGGTGATGGGTGGCACAATCTCAGTCAATTCTGTGCTGGGTGAGGGGTCGACATTTGGCATTGAAGTGGCGTTGATTGAATCGGCATTGCCATCTGTCGTTATTCAAAAAGACCTGCATGACTGCCGAGTCTTACTGGTGGTAGACCATAGCGTCACGCGACAGTTATACCTTAAACTAATGACCCATCTGGGGATTGAAACCACCATTATCGACCATCCAGAGGCCATTATTCGAACGTTGAACACTGGGTTGAAAACCGGGGTGACCTTTGACATTGTGATTTTTGATGACAACCTGGCCGATAAAGCCGGTTTGGATGTGGGTAAACAAATACGGGCAAACAAGGGGTTTGATCAGATCAAGTTGATGATATTGACGTCTTTCGCCTCAAGAGGTGATGCCCAGTGTTTTGCCGAGGCCGGTTTTGATGCGTATTTGACCAAACCATTACTTGCAGAGAATCTCACCGATTCATTGATTGGGCTGATGCAAAGTGCCCAGAATAATAAACAACTTATCACCCAACACAGTATTGCTGAGTCAAAACTGCAACAATCAGCGCATTTTAACGCGCACATACTGTTGGTTGAAGACATTGAAATTAACCAATTGGTCGCCAAACACATGCTCGAAGGGTTGGGTTTGACGATGGATATTGTCGACAATGGTTTACAGGCTGTGGCGCACTTTCAACAACGCCAAAAAAGCCAACAAAAGCAATATGATCTGATTTTCATGGATTGCCTGATGCCGGTAATGGATGGGTATGAAGCCACCAGAGCCATTCGAGACCTTGAAACAAGTGACCTTAAAACACGCAGCCATATTCCGATTGTGGCCTTAACGGCCAACGCACTGACAGATGATAAGATAAAATGCACCGAGGCAGGTATGAATGACTTTGTTACCAAACCCTTTGGCGCGACCGATCTCGAAAGGGTGCTTCATTTGTGGTTGACTAATGATAAGTAAAGCACTTACTTTAAAACACTGACCCTCAACAAGTTGACTTCAAAAAGTAACTCAAAAAAAATGACCAAAAAAAAACTACAACATTTTTATATTGCCGAAGAGCAGTCGATTTATCTGCTGAGTCAATCAGATGCCGAAAAATTCAAACGCTGGATCAGTTTGTGTCAGCAGCAATTACAACGATTGGGATTTTGCGAGATCAGCTTGCTGGGCAAAGGCGCCTACGGCTTTGTTTTTAATGGATTGGATCAACTTGGTCAGCATCACGTATTCAAGTTTTCGAGGATTAACTTGCCGCTGCACATTCAAGACAGACTCGAAGAAGAGGCGGATATTCAATCTCAGCTGTCACACCCGCAAATTCCCCAAGTGTTTGAGTATAACAAAATTAAGCGTCAATCTATTTTACACATGAGCCGGGCACCGGGCATCGATTTAGAAGCGATGTCGCTGCGTTGTGGCCCGCTTGCGCCAGAGCAGGTGGTCAGTATCGCCATTCAACTGGCTGATATTTTATTGTATTTACGTAACCGAAGGGCTCATGTCACGGACAAAATCTACGTGCATGGCGATATCAAGCCATCTAACGTGGTTTATGATCCCGACAGTGGCAAAGTCTCTTTGGTGGATTGGGGTTCGGCTGTTTATGCCCAAATTGATAGCGAAGGGCAAAGCACCTCCTGTAATGTCATGGATTTGATGTGCTCAGATTTACACAATACCAATGCCCGCATGGGGGATGTGTATTTTATCGGTGAAGAGCAGTTAAATGGCGGTTTGTCTTCGCCTCGTTTTGATGAGCAAGGGTTGGCGGCAACCCTGTATGCGCTGGCTTCAGGTTTGTCTTCTCGCTATGGGTCCAAGGTGATCTCGCCGTGCTCATTGGGTTTACCCAAGTTGCTAGCCAAGATGCTTGAAGGGATGCTCAGTGACGATGCGATCATGCGTCAGCGCGCTGGGGACTACTTTTTTGATCAATTACATGTACTCAAATTGATGGCAATGGCACCAAAATTAACACCCGTTGAAAGCGCCGCCTTGATACCGGTGTGGATCAAGCCCAAACCCGAGCACGAAATCGACACTGTGGTGTATGGCTCTCGCAAGTCGTTTTTACGCCAATCTTCAGATACTGAGCATTTGAAAGATGTTGATGATGCTCAGCTCGAAAAATACTATAAAAACTTTTTAATGGGCATGGGTGATGTTGAAAAAGCCTTTATTGCTGCGGTCAGCCGATTAGGGCGTTATCCGGTGGTGGGCGGGTTGGTGGTACGTTGGCAAAAAGACGGTGTGCATATCGATTCAAACCTGACGTTATTTGATGAGTCGCTTAAAACGGCGTTTAAATGTGCGGTAAATAACGTGATATACCTCGCTCAGGGTATTCGTCGTATCGGCATGTTCAAAAGCTGTCTGTTTAACGCCCGTAATACGCTGCATTTTGAACGGTCTGATGTACATCAACTTTTTGTTGCCCGAGATGAGCAGAAGATCGCTTTTAGTGTGTCAGATGTGCCAGACATTGAGGACATCACCCGCATTCATTCATATTTTGAAGACGGTAAAGACCCGGATGAGTATTTGTATCTGCCAGATGAGATCATGGGCGAACTGGCGAAAATGAATTTAATTCACCATACCGGTTGTATTATTTTTGAAGTACTGCCAACCCACCTTAAAATCCATACTTATTTGATGTTGTTAAACCATGATAAAGAAGCTGAATTTGCCGAGTGTCTAGCCAATATTGTCAAATTGATACCGGCTCTTGAGGGGCTGGGGATTCAGGGGTTTATGAAACTGCCGTATAAAAACATGCGCAAGTTTGATCATATTGAGACGTTGCCTGAGCGGTATTATCCGGTGAACCCGAAGGCGGTTTGATGGGGGTCGTTGTTTCGTCGCTGTCGAGGTT
>JABSOG010000234.1 GCA_013216025.1 Algicola sp.
CGTATCGGTGACGCTGCACTTGAAATTTAAATTGTCATTTTTCAGTGTCGTGAGTTCAGCACAGATGGTGATCTCGCCTTCTGAGGTGAATTTCAACGCATTGCCAGCCAGGTTGGTCAAAATTTGGCGCAGTCGGCCAGGATCGCCCTTGACCATCGATTGTTTGATTCCGCTGACATCCAGCACCAATTCGAGCCCTTTCTCTTGGGCGTGATGGGCAATCGATTCGGCAAATTCACCCAGTTGGCTGCACAGGTTGTATTCGATGACCTCAAGTTCAAGTTTGCCTGCTTCGACCTTCGAAAAATCTAAAATGTCATTGATGATGATTAACAATGATTCGGCACTGGTGCGAGCCAAAGCAGCATGGTGTTGCTGTACACTGTCCAGTTCGCTGCGCAGTAATAATCCCAACATGCCCAGCACGCCGTTCATCGGGGTGCGAATTTCATGACTCATACTGGCCAAAAATTCGGATTTGTAACGTGCGGCATTCTCGGCACTTTCTTTGGCTTCAATCAGCGCCTGCTCGGTCTGTTTGGTCACGGTGATATCATGATAACTCCAAACCCTGCCAGCGGGTTCTGATGCAACAATCATCGGCCGCGACGAACGCTCAAAGACTCGCCCATCTTTAAATTTCAGGGTATCGAAAGATTCGGTAGTGGGGTCTGCGTAGAGTTTTTTAAGACTTTCGAGAAACGGTTTTGGTTCAACCAGTTGTTCGAGCATGTGTTCGGTCAGTTCATTTTCATTGCTGCTGTCAACCAGTGCTTCGGTCACACACCACATTTGAGCAAAGCGGCTGTTGGCATGGATTGCCTCGCCGTGCTCGCTGGTGACCAGTATGCCGTTGTCGGTAGATTCTAAAATGGCTTCTAATACCGACAGGGTTTTATTTTTCTCGGCCTCAATTTGTTTTTGTTCGCTGATATCTCGGATTATGCCAGTAAAAATCATGCCGGTGGTGGTGTTCACCTGAGATACCGCCAAATGCATCGCAAATAATGATCGGTCTTTTCTTTGGCCCATCAATACCCGGCCTATGCCAATTATCTTGCTTTGGTGGGTGCTCAAGTAATTGTTTAGAAAATTGTCATGCTGATCGGCATCTGATTTTGGCATCAATTGATTGACCCGTTGACCGATGATCTCTTCCTCTGTAAAGCCAAACATCTCTTGCGCGGCGCGGTTAAAAGAAAGGATGGTCCCTTTGGCGTTAATCGTGACAATGGCATCGGCTGCGGTTGAAAGGATGGCTTCGAGTTTGTTGGATGTTTCTTGGGTCATCATCGCCGAGCGGTTTTGTGCTTCCAAAGCATTGTTAATGCGCAGCAGCAAATTGTGAAAACTGCGGGCCAGTACGCCAATCTCGTCGGATGAGTGGGTCGGCAACGGCGGCAATTTACCGCTGTGTTCGTATTCTTGCACCGCGTTGGTCATTTGAGTCAGGGGCTGTGCCACGCGTCTGGAAGCCAACACTGCAAGGGCCAGGGCGACAAAGGCCAGTGACATGCCTATCAATAAACTGCGGTAACGGAAGGTTTGCAAGATGGCATTTGCCCCCTTGTTTCGAGGTTGCAGTAACAAGATCAAAGGATTGTTGCTGCCATATTTGTGAAGTTGAATGATCCTGAAATAGGCAGCTCCGAATTCGCCATTTTTGTCGATTAGCTGGTTAAAACCTATCGAAGGTATTTTTTCAGCGACCGCATTGGCCAGCGAGGGAAAGGTTTGCTGCAATAAATGACGTTGATTGAGGTTAAAACCAAAGGTTAACCGATTGTCCGAGTGATACAGGTAATCGCCATGTTGGTTGGTCAAATACATAGTCAACTCTGCCAATTGGGTGGATTTTAGCTGTTTGATAAACCCGGCAAAATCGACATCAATCACCACAATGCCAAATGCTTCGCCATTGTGCGGATCATAGATGGGCGTGGCAACATGAACAACGGGTTGGTGCGGTACGGCGATTTTATCGTACTCACGACGCAATTCTACCGGCGAAAAATAGATTTGCCCTGGATTCATCGCAATCGTGGTGTTGAAGTGAGCCGAATAATGCGCATGCTTACGTATTGATTCTGGCAGTATTTGTACGCCACCGACATTTTTCACCGCGGTGACCAGCTCATGACCATTACTGGCCAATCCGACATAACTGATTTTGAGGTAGTTGTTTTTACTTTTGAGTATTTCACTGAAAATTTGCTCCAATCGACCCTGCCACAGCATGTAGTTGACTGAGTCGTCAAGGTTGTTCGCTTTGATCAATCCATGGATAGGTGGGGTACGGCTAAGAAACAACACATCACTTGAAGATTGTTGATACAGTTGTGCCAGCAGCGGTTCGATCAATTTGCTTTGAATTCTTAGGTCTTCTACTTCTTGTTTGAGTAATAGCTGCCTGCTTTCAAAATAAAAGCTAAAGCTGACCACACTCGCCACCGTCACCGACAGTAAAAAAGCAGCCATCGGCAAGGCAATACCCAAAGGACGGGTGGCTTTACCGACTTTTAATGCCGCTTTGTTTTCAAGACTAGATGTCCAGGCAGCGGCATTTTGTTGTGGTAAGTCAGTTATTCGGGCCTGTTTGAGCGTGGCATGCTTGGCAAAATCAGTTAAAATGCCACCCAAAATACAACTGTAAGCCAGAAATTTCAGGGTGTGGGCGATGTTGAAGTGGTGGTCGAACAGGCTGGTTGAACCAAAAGCCATGTGCAGTTGAGTGGCAATCTCGGGAATGATACTGAGTAACAGGGCGAGCTTTATTACGCTGTGATCTTGTTTAAACCAAACCCAAAATAAAGTGCCACCAAACATAAACAAAGCCAGAGGCAACACGTCAAAAGGTCGGGTAATGGGACTTTGCGGATACATGGTTTGGGGTAAATTGTTACTGACAGCGGCCAGATGAACGGTGATGTAGGCCAGTGTGACAAATAAAACGCTGATGATCACCAGTGTTGGAAAACTGTTGTATCCAGAGCGTTTGCGATTGACCTGATACTTATCAAGATCTTTGGATTGCTGAAAAATCCAGATATTGATGCCAACCCCGATGATCATGATGCTGGCATTAAAAATTCGCGACAGTGCCCAAGTAAAAGGGATAAAATCTGAATTTGGGGCGTTAGCTTCGATAATTCGGGTCGCAGCAAGCGTGTGGAACGCATCCATAAATCCGGCACATAATAAAGCCATGCCAATGATTGGAATGGTGATATCACGGCGCAGACTATAGTGTAAAAAGGAAGCCAACGCGGCAATCACCGCCACACTAACGGCTGACCATTCGAGCAAGGTGTGATGCAAAGCGCCCGAGAGGGCGTAAAACACATAATCAGGCTTGATTGTGCCGTTATCGAATTGGTCAGCAGTCAGTGAGGTACTGTTTGAGCTGAAGTCAACGCCAGCCAGTGTTAAAAAATAAGGCAAGACAGATAAAAACAGGATTAACCCAATCCATTTTTGTTGGGTTGTTAGCCGTAGCCTGTCCTGCAATTTATGCTGTAGTTTGTGCTGGGTCATCGTTGATTTTTTCCACTTTATAACCGGTTTTTAGTCTCCACTAAAGCGTAGTCTATAAACCCCGTACAGTGGGAAAAAACCGTTAAAACTCAACAATCCAAAGAAGTATGCAAATCTTTTAAAATGCCGTTTTTGATGTCGTAAATCCAGCCGTGTACCGTCAAATCTTGATCGTCTCGCCACGCCGCCTGAACGATGGTGGTATTGCGGACATTTTCAACCTGTTCCAATACGTTCAGTTCGCACAAGCGATCGAACTTGTCTGCCGGGCTTAGGCCAGCCAGTTCTTTACGATTGAGGCGACGAACGTCCTTAATGTGCATTAGCCAATTGTCAATCAAGCCAAATTGACGTTCTTGCATGGCAGCCTTAATGCCACCACAACCATAATGGCCACAAACAACAATGTGTTTAACCTTTAATACCTCTACTGCAAATTGGATCACCGATAGGCAATTCAAGTCGGTATGCACCACCACGTTGGCGATATTTCGATGAACAAAGACCTCACCAGGGGGCAGGTCGACAATTTGGTTGGCAGCAACCCGGCTATCGGAGCAACCAATCCACAAGATCTCCGGGGCCTGTTGTTTGCTCAACGTGGCAAAGTATTCAGGATCATTGATTGTGGTTGCCTTGGCCCAAGCCCGATTTTTTTCAAATAAATGACGTAATGTTTTCAAAGTTAAGCTCACCTTATATTAGCCAGTAACCATCCAGAAATTTATACTACTGGTTTCTGGCTATGTGGTACATGGATGTGCCACCATTTCAATTTTTGACAGAAATATTGCTCCTGCAATTTCTGCATATACAACGTCCATGTTGAAAAAATGAAAGCGAAGTTCTACTTGTGCTGCCGTCCATGGATGGACAAATCCTGACAATGCATGGAGCATATTGTCAGGAAACGAAGCGGTTTCCTGAAATCTCGCATGGACGTGAGTTTCAGGACGATAACAAGTATTAATGCTTTTTACCAAAACATGGCGCTGTCCGTCAACCCACTAGACGATTATGGTTAACTGATTGTTCAAAAAACCAACAATCGATTGACAACTGTCAAATTGTCGGTATATTACAGCCCTTACTTCTGGGTGCATTGTGACATTCTTAATTAGATGGAGAAATTGATAGATGAGTAAAAACAGTAACGTTTTGGCTTTAGGTGGATTGGTACTGGCCTCATTATCTTTTGGTTCATTGGCAGCTGTCCAAGCGCAAACCGTTCAAACCACTGTAGTTAAAGAAGTTAAAGAAGTTAAAGAAGTTAAAGAAGTTAAAGAAGTTAAGACTGTTACAACACTGAGAATGCCGCAAGTGATGCATTTTCAAACGTTGGCTGGTATGCAGGCATTGCAGTATAACTTGAAACGTCGTCACATCGACTTACGCAATGGCAGTTTATTGGCCGAAGAAGGTAATAAATCGGATCAACAAACTGTTCAAATCGATACTGGCGAAAGCAACGCAGACGACGTTGAGTAAAACGCTTGTTAACGGGTTGCCACTAAGCTAACCCGTCCCATCCCCTCATAACGCCTATTTTTACCTTTAGTCTTGTTATTTCATTCAAATCCAGCACTTTACTTTATCTACTGAACAATCTCCCGCAACCTGATATTATCTTTGCTATGTAAGTCACTGATAACATTTGTTTTTAGCACATATTTGAAAGCGTGGCTTTTAAGTAATGGGAGGATCGCAATATGGCAGTACCAAATCACGTTGGCATTATCATGGATGGCAATGGACGTTGGGCGATTGGGCGTGATTTGGCGCGTAAAGAAGGCCACAAAAAGGGTGCAAACACCTGTATGGACATCATTCACACCGCAATCGATCAACAGGTTAAGGTATTGTCGCTTTACGCCTTTTCAACCGAAAACTGGACCCGCCCCGCCGATGAGGTGTCGAGCATCATCAGTTTACTCGATCTTTACCTGCAAACCGAAATTCTGGCCTTTCTAAAACGTGGGGTAAAATTTGTGTTGCTTGGTGATCGCAGTAAATTGTCAGCCAAAACCCGTTTTTGGCTTAACAATGCCGAAAAGCTGTCAGTTAAAAATAAAGGCATGAAGTTGCAGTTGGCGGTTAACTACGGTGGTAAAGACGATATCATTCGCGGCATCAAATCTTTGGCTGCACAGCAATATGATTTTAGCCAAATCAACGAGCAAGACCTTGGAGGTATGCTCGATGGTGGCGATTCTCCGCCGGTGGATTTGATGATCCGCACCAGTGGCGAAAAACGGTTGAGCAATTTTATGATTTGGCAATGTGCCTATGCCGAGTTCTACTTTACCGATACTCTGTGGCCCGACTTTACCCAAGCGGCCTTTATAGAAGCGATAAACACTTTTGGTCTACGTGATCGGCGTTTTGGCGATAGCGGGGGCGTCAGTTAATGTCTATTTTAACAACCAAACCAACCCCAAAGCGTTATTTACTGTGTGCGTTGCTGGCCATTATTGTACTGCCCTTGTTCGGCAGTTATCTTAAATGGGGCGGGTTGCCGCCGGGTTTTGGCTTGTTGCCGGGCAAAGTGATGAGTCCGCCGGGCTTTGATTTAGCCATGTTTATAGTACTGACCCTCACGGCGATACCCATTTGGTCTTTTGTTGTTTTTCCTAAACTCTTTGGCTTTAAGCCCGCAGTACAAGGCCCTGAAGTGCCCAAGCAAGGCAAACGTTACTTTCCGATATGGTTTTGGTTGGGGGGTCTTGTAGGTGGCTTGAGTTGGACAGTCATGTGGGGTCAGTTTGACTGGCTGGGTGATATCCGCTACCTGATGTTTGTGCCGTTATGGTGGGGTTACATCTTCTTTTTAGATGGGCTGGTTTATTACCGCAACAACGGCGTTTCGTTTGTATCGTGTAAACCAAAACTGCTATTGATTTGTACCGTGTTATCTATTCCTGGCTGGTATTACTTTGAGTACCTTAATTTTTTTGTACTGCAAAACTGGTATTACCCTTATCTCAATTTGTTGCCGTCACCATTTACTTATTTTTGGTCAGCATTGACATTCAGCACCGTATGGCCCTCGGTATTTATTTGGTATCAACTGCTCGCAACGTTTAAACCAATGAGGCTGGCTTACAGCAATGGACCGGCGATAAACCTCGGCAATTCGGCGGTGACGGGTATTTTACTCAGTGGTTTATTGATGATGGTGATCACCAGTATTTGGTATGACTTGTTTTTTTGGATGATTTGGCTCGGCCCTATGCTGGTTATGGCCGCGACGCTGGCGTTATTGGGAGTTTGGACACCGTTCAAACCCATCCGCCAAGGCAACTGGAATCCAATGATGATGATGGCCATCGCCACACTGTTCAACAGCCTGACTTGGGAGATGTGGAATTACTGGAGCACACCAAACAATCCCAACTTTTGGCGATACGATTTGCCCTATGTTCATGATCTTTTGATTTTTGAAATGCCGATACTCGGTTTCAGCGGTTACTTGTTTTTTGGTCCTGTGTGCTGGGTCTTTTGGATCATGTGCGGTAAACTGCTGGGCTTTTCAACTGAGCTGGGCTTTTCGAGCGCTTTACACTTAAACGAGACCACTAAATGACCACCAATGCCATCCTGTTTGATTTTGACGGTACTTTGGCCGACACCTTGTCGATTAACCACCAGATCATGAATGAGCTGTCGAAAAAGTACAAGTTCAAGCAGTTGTCACAAGATGAGGTCAAAAAGTTAAAAGAGCTGCCCGCTAAAGAGGTGCTGGCTTATATGGGCATCGCCAAATACAAAGTGCCTTTTGTTATGGCCGCCGGAAAGTTCGCGTTGAAAAAATATATTGATGATATTTCTTTGCCTGAGCAGTTAAACTCGCTGCTCGAAAAATGGTCTAAAACCTATCAAATGGGGGTAGTGAGTACTAACTCTAGTAAAAACATCCAGCGTTTTTTAACCAACCACCAGTTGGGATACATAGGTTTCGTTTATGCTGATGCGAGACTGTCGGGTAAAGCGCGGCTGATCAAAAGGGCGATTAAAAAGCAGGATTTGCACAAGGCCAAAACCTTGTATATAGGTGATGAAATACGGGATATTAATGCGGCTCGTGAAGCGGGCATTGCCGTTGTTGCGGTTTGCTGGGGTTACAACAGTAAAGAGGCGTTACAAGCCCATCAACCAGATTATCTGGTTGAAAGTGTTGATGAGCTTGAGCGGGTGGTTGCTGAGTTTTTTAGTTGAGGTCGTTTTTCAGCTTCTTCTTGTGCTGTTGGGCAATGGCAAAGCACTGGCCTCCCTTGAGATATAAAGTATTGTCTTCGATGTAGTCGATATACGATTTGTTAACGATGACTGATTTATGGACGCGAATGAAATCGCTCTGGGGCAGCATGTCAGCAAAACGAGTCAGCGAGCTGGGGGTTAACAAACAAATCCCGGCACGCCAGACTTTGACATAATTACCGTAGGCCTCAAGGCAACAAACCTCACTCAGCGCCACCCTGACTTGTTTTCGGTCGACCTTTATTAAAATATGGGTCAAACTTTTTTTAGGTTGTTGCTGGGTATCATCTGCCGTTTTGTGTGTTGTGTTTTGAGCTTGGGCAGGCTGCTCATTCTGGCTGTTATGCCGGGTAAGTGCCTTGTTAACCGCTTGAAGAAAACGATCAAAGCGAAAAGGTTTTAGCAGATAGTCAGTCACATCCAACTCGTAACCTTGCAGCGCAAACTCCTCGTATGCTGAGGTAATAATCACCAAAGGTTTATTGGGCAGCATTTTTAACAGTTCTATGCCTGTCAGTAGCGGCATTTGAATATCGAGGAAGAGCAAGTCCACCGGCTGGTTGTTTAATACGGTTAATGCTTCAGTCGCGCTATAACACTGACCTACGACTGCGATAAAAGGCACCTCTTTGGCAAATGTTAAAATAACATCGTGAGCCAACGGCTCGTCATCTATTATCAGTGTGCGTAATATCATTGACACTCCAGCGATAAATGAACATGGTAGACATCCTGTTCGTGGCTTATTTTCAGGTGGTGTTTGTCAGGGTAAATCAACGCCAAACGACGCTTTAAATTGTTCAGCCCTATGCCCGGTTGAGACGGCTGATAGTTTTTGGCTACTGGGTTAGCGCAATACAACATCAGGGTATTGCCTTGCCTGCTGAGCTTGACCTTAAGCCAAGTGTCTTGGTTGGCGGGTTCGATGCCATGTTTAAAGGCATTTTCGAGTACGATGACAAACAATAACGGGGCCAGCTTGAGGTCGGTATCACTGCCGGGCAACGTGACATCAAACTGACACCTGTTGCTGACTCGCACCTGTTGCAAATCGAGATAATCCCGTAAGTACTGCACTTCTTCTGATAAGGATACCTGCTGCTGTCCGCCCTTGTATACCACAAAGCGCAGCAAACTGGCCAACTGTTGCACCATGTCTGGTGCCTGCGCTGATTTGGTCAGGCACAGCGCATAGAGATTATTGAGGGTATTAAACAAAAAATGCGGATTGATTTGTTGTTGCAGTAACATCAGTTCGGTATGGATGTTTTGCTTTTCTAGCTCAGCCATTTGCTGGCCTTTTTTGGCCCACTCCAAAGCCACAATGACCGGCAAACTCACCAACATCACGACTAAGGCAAAACCACCATTTATCAGATCAAACGGGTTGTGGTTTTCACTGGCAATCAGGGTACGTTCCCCATTATTTATCGGCAGCCACAAGACCAACTGGCTGAGAATGGGGTAGCTGATCAGGATGAACAAAGCAGTGATCCAAAGATAGTGAAAAAGGCCATGTTCGGCCATAACTCTGTTGACCAATACATGCCGGTTAAAGTAGTAACAAGCAAATACCATGGTATAGCTCAGTTGAATTTGTATCCAGTATGCCAAAAAGTCAAACAGGTTGTTAAAGACCCGCTCAACAATAATGACCACCTCAAATTGCGCAGTACTCATCGGGTCGCCGATGGAAGTAAACACGGCTGCCCAAACCAAGCTGAACACTAACGAGATAGCAAACAAACCATGGTCCAGCGTGAAGCTCAATTTGAAGCTCTTTTTTTGTCTGCTTTGCTGCCAGCGGTTAAACAACAAAGCGGCTTCAATAAGCCAGACAAAAACAAAGATTTCAATAGAGATAGCAAGTAAATCTGCCAGTCCCACAAGGCCATGTTGCAACATCACCAAGGGGTAACCGATAAAAACCAAGCTCCAGCAAATCACGGCCGGTTTGCTTTGCAGTTTGTCGACCAAGCCTTTAAACACCAGCACAGGGGCGACTGTCAGGGTTAACTGCAACAATAAAACCATAAAAGCCAGCCAATCAGAGTGACCTGAACGATTGGTTATGATCAAAGCCGCAGCCAATACAGCCACAAAAAACGGCCAGACTTGCCAATTGATCACGGTGTTAATGGCTGCAATTGATGTAAAGCGATATCTACTGAATAAACGCACAAAAATCCTCTGTTGTAAGGCCTTGTATCTTGAACGTATAGCGCTAATTTGTCACCCCAAGAATGACCAATCACTAAAAAACCATGACCAATAAGCCCAATTGGCGGATTAACCCTGCTTGACCAAACCACAGTGCTGAACAGGGTATTTATCGGCTTGATCACGGGGTTTGCTATGTTGGTCATTAAGCGGTTTTATGAGCAGTTTTGCTGTGATTTACTGCTGGAAATTTAAATAAGTTTGCCTGAGGACGTTTTTATGCTGTTATCGTTGTTGAAATTTGAATGGCAGTTACATAGCCGTCAACCAGTGTTTTTGCTCGGATTATTGGCCTGTGGTGTTTTTGGCGGCTTTTTGTGCGGAGTTAGTGGCAGTGGGGGTTGTGTGGAGGGATTGGCCTTCAAATCAGGCCTTCATTATCTGATGTTTTAAGTGTCGCCTAGTCTAGAGGCTTTCATGTTCAGTCATTACAAATACTGAGTGCACAGGTTTTCGATATTATTCCTCCTGAGTAAGGGTACAGTTAAGTGGTTCTTCAGGTGAAGTGAT
>JABSOG010000235.1 GCA_013216025.1 Algicola sp.
ACTTAATGTGGCCGAAAAGCTTGGTCAGGCACCATTTTTACAGTGTGAAAATGGCCATGAATTCATTAACATGTGTTCCTGTTCGTATCTTGGGCTTGATGTCCATCCGAAAATCCTGCAAGGGTCTATCAGCGCATTGGAAAAACAGGGTACTTTGTTGATCTCTACGTCCAGGTTACGGATCCACCTGTCTTATATTGAAGAAGTAGAATCAGTACTGACGGATTTGTTTCAAACCAAATCAGTGACCACCTTGAGTTGTGGTAGTGCCAGTTCAGGCATTTTGCCGGTACTGGCCTCGGGCCATCTTACCGGTGGCACCCAACCTTTGATGATATTTGACAAAAACTGCCACTTTTCAATGAATCATATTAAGCCGGTCTGTGGCGATGAAACCCGGGTTGTTACCTGCGCTCATAACGACATTGACTTTATCGAGTCTCAATGTAAAAAGGGTGGGCCTGTGGTGTATGTGGCTGACGGGGCCTATAGCATGGGCGGCCATACACCCATTAAGGCGTTACTTGAATTACAGGACAAATATGGTCTTTATCTGTATTTTGACGATTCCCATTCATTGTCTGTGATTGGTGACACCGGCGCGGGTTTCGTCCGCTCCCACATGGATGAAGTGTCACAAAGAACCATTATCGTGGCCTCTTTGGGCAAGGCTTTTGGCGCGACCGGCGGTGTTGTGATGATGAATGAAAAAACCAATATCAAACTGATTGAGCGTTTCGGTGGCCCGATGGGCTGGTCACAATCGATAAACGTTGCCGCCATGGGCGCTATCATGGCCTCGGCAGAGATCCACGCAAGCCCCGAGCTTGGCCGATTGCAAAACAAACTTAGACAAAATATCAAACTGTTCGACGATACCATTACTACCGTCAATGCTGATACACCGCTGCCAATTAGAGTTGTGCCTATACGGTCACCTGAAAATGCCGTTGAATGTTCCAGGTTTATCTTCGATCACGGCTTCTATTCCTCAGCGGTATTCTTTCCAATCATAGCCAAGGGCACGGCTGGGTTGCGGGTGATGCCAAGAGCTGATTTGGCAACGGCCGATATCGAAAGATTTAACCAAGTGGTCAATACGGCACGGCAACAATTCGCATAGGGAAAACTAAAATGAGACTAAAAAGAACCGCCCAAAACACCTATGTTGAAGACTTTGGATTGTATCTGGAGCAATTCGAACCGGGCATGGTGATAAAGCACAATCCGGGTAGAACCATTACCGAGTCAGACAATAGCTGGATGACCCTGTTGACGATGAACCAGCATCCTGTTCATATTGATGCTGAACATGCCAAGCAAACCGAATTTAAACAGCGACTGGTTAACTCGGTGGTGACCTTTGCCATCATCAACGGTTTGACGGTCAGCTCAATAAGCGCCAAAGCCATAGCCAACCTCGGCTGGGACAAGGTAAGACTGCCCAACCCGGTATTTATCGGCGATACCCTGTATGCGCAAAGCAGGGTTTTAAGTGTCAGGCCAAGCAAATCTAGGCCGGGGCAGGGGATCGTGACCATACTGACCGAAGGCACCAATCAACGGGGTGAAATTGTGCTCAGTTGTGAGCGCAGTGCTTTGATACCCAGCCAAAATAGCCTGCCATCATGATGAAAATAGACTGTCTCGATAGAAATGCGGTGGCAGGGGCCATCGATATGCCTGCTGCCATCGCAGCGTTGAAAATGGCTTTTATCGGTTATGCCCGGGGCTCGGCGAAAAACCATCCCAGAAGCATATTCGATACCGGGGAGGACGTGAGCAGTTTAAAATTACTCACCATGTCAGGCAGTATAGCAACGCCGCCAACGCTAACGACGAAAGTGGCCACCGTTACCCCCAACAACGGTAAACACAATGGTTTGCCGTTGTTACATGCCATGGTGGTGCTGGTCGACGGGCAGACGGGACAATTTAAGTGCCTGATGGAAGGTACCACCTTCAGCGCGATAAAAACCGGTGCCATGGCGGGTTTGGTGACAGATTTGTTGGCAGATAAAAATGCCGGCGAACTGGCTGTCATCGGTTGTGGCGAGCAAGCTAAAACGCAAATTCTGGCCATTTGTTCTATCAGGTCGATTAACAAAATATCCCTGCACTCACGTACCGACACCAGCGCATTGGCACTTAAGCAGTGGATTGACATCAATCTGGCGCAACCGCCACAGGTGAAAGTTTACGCCAGCGCCGCAGAGGCGGTAGCAACGGCCGACATTATCTCGACCTGCACATCAAAAGTGGACTCCCGGCCATTGTTCGAAGCAACGGATATTAAGCCCGGTGTCCATATCAATGCCATAGGCGGCGCAAGTCTTGAAGCCATAGAAGTGGCTCCGCAAATGTTGGCTAATGCACGGGTATTTGTTGAAGACCTGTCGGCAGCATTACGTGAATCCAACGAGTTGAAAAGCGCAATTAAAGCCAGCCATTTGGTAGAACAGGACATTTTCACCATAGGTGAGTTGTTGACTACGGATATTTCGCCGCCTTTGCAGGACAAGGCTACGACTTATTTCTGTTCTGTTGGGATTGCATTACAGGATGCTGCCATTGCCGGACAAATCTACCACAGTGCAAAAGCGCTCGATCTTTGCCAAAGCATACAGATGTGAGCAAACAGCAGGGGACGCAGGTACTAAATGCCGCACGGTTTGTTGTGAAGGTGAGTGGATTTAAATAATGTTTTGGGGAATTTCCCTCAATGTGTAAGAAAAGTATTGAATGAGGTAAGGTATCCTGTGCTATGTATCATCCTTGTGCTAATGCCACTTAAGTTGTAGTTCTTTATGAGTTGCGGCACAATATTTAAGATAAAGGTTGATTAGATTTTGATAAGGAATGCCATTTTTATCTGACAGTAATTTGAAGTACTCAATGACATCTTCGTCCAAACGAATGGTGATTTGCTTTACGTGCTGAAATGATACGAATATTACCTTCGGTATCTCTATAGCAATGACAAACCATTAGTATATCTGACGTGGTATTTTGGCCAAGCAAAATAAAACGTTCTTCACCGAGTGAACTGTCAGGATCTGGAATTAACCTGCTGTAAACACCACTCTAAACCCGTACATATTTGCCGCATATTAAATTAGACAACAAAAATACCGATATAAGTTAAGAATTAACTCAGGAGAATAAAAGATCATTTTTGGCATGTCGTTTTATCAGTGAAGAGGAAGTAATCGAACAGACAGGCTAATGCGCTATTAGCCGACAATTGCCAAGATTATAAATCACTTAACGGACTACGCATGGAGCAAAATGAAGTTTTGAAAACAAACCTCATCCATGAGGATTAATGACTTGCAGATAAGCATCAAGCCTTAGTATCAACTTTCGGGTACATGTTGTTGATTGTCGCCATTGATTTTGCCATTGATTGCTTGTCATAACCTTGTTCTTCCAGTTTGGCCAATAAGTCTTCAATAGCCGAAGATTTAGCTGAATCTTCTTCATTGTTTGCCAATGACTCTAGCATCACTTTAAAAGTATCAACGTTCGCATACGAAGCTGACTCACCTGGCTTTGGCCTATTTTTCATGCGCTCTGACATTTCATCGATCATACTTTGCTGTTCCTGCGCCGATACTTCTCCATTGCCATCGGCATCCATCCGGGCAAATACTTTATCTAGTATTGAGGCCGGTGCATTTTCGGGGGCATTGGCTAAAAACTCATCCTTGCTCAGCGCACCACTGGCGTCGATGTCAGCACTTGCAAAGCGATCTTGACTATTTTCTCTCATTTGCACTGGATTCATCCCAAACCCGGCAGCGCCATTAATTGTTGTCATTATTTTCTCCTATGATTTATTAAGTCTTTATGTGTATGAGTAGCCACAGCAAATGAAAAATCACACTATCGCTGGCAGCAAACGCTGAAAAAACCAAAACATTGAGACGACTCCCGCACAATAGGGCAGCACGGGAGTATCTGTCCACCAGATAGACAAACCGCTTTTCAACCACCGGCGTGCCAGTGCCATCAGGCTCAGTACCATGGCAATAAATATTAACTGCCCAAGCTCGATCCCCACGTTAAAACCCAACACCCGCAGCACCATATGTTCTTTATCAATGCCTATCTCCCGCAGCGCACTGGCAAACCCCATACCATGAATAAGACCAAAAACTAGGGTCAAAAGCCAAGGAAAACGATTCATTAAACGTTGATGACTATGCTCCGTTTTTGTGTATAGCAACTCCCGGCACAAAAAAATCAACGACAGCGCAATGCAGCTTTCAGCCCAGGCTGATGACACTTGCAATACCGCTGTTGCGCACAGGAATAATGTCACACTGTGGCCGATGGTAAATGCTGTCACTGCTTGCAGCAAACGCACAGGCGAGCGGAACAACAGTAACAGACAAAACACAAACAACAGGTGGTCGATGCCCAGAGCGATATGTTCAATGCCCAAACTGATAAAGCGAACAAAGGGTTGAGCGATGGAACTGTCAGCACGAGGCAATTGCGCCATCCCCGCTTGCACAGTGACAACCGTCGAGCGGGGATCTGCCTGTCCACGTAAACGATAATCAAGCATCAACGGCCTGCCTTCAATGGCGTTAACGCCTCGCAGAATTTTCCCGCCCAGCCCGGTATCGCAATCCCAGTGCTTTTTACCGCGCCAGCGTGCACTGTCGCGAGCAATAACGGACTCATTACGTGCCTGACAGTCCGCAGGTAATTGCCAGTCTACCTGGGTTACAAAATCACGACTGCCACTCCAACGCAAACTGACCTGACCGCTAGCGGTTTCGTGCAGCTGCAAATAGGCGGGGTCCAGGGGATGGGCATTACCCGTCTGAACGCCCATGACACTCAGAAAAAACAGGTAAATCAATGCACGCATTAGTTCACACTCCTGGGCGATACCAAAGGCTTTAAGGGCGAGTCAATCAGCACAGACAGTTTGGCGATGCTATCTGCAACACCCTGTTCTCGTTTTTGCACGCGTTGCGCTTGCATAACATCTGCTTTTACAGCATCGGCCACCGCTTCAAACGCGAGTTGCATGGCAGGTTGTCGTTGCTTAACCCGCACAAAATGAAAACCGTAAGCGGAGGTCAATGGCCCCTGCCACTGTTGCAAGGGCAGGTTAGTCAGCTGTGTGTAAAAGTCAGCCCCAAAGGTTTTACCTATGGCAGTGGCGCTGGCTTGGCGAAATTGACGCCCCAGCGCGAAGGCATCCCCTGGATGGGCGGCGGCTGAAAATGCCGCAGCCGTCGGTGGATTGTGCTGAAAATACAGCTGCTCGAAATCCATTGTGGCCGCTTGATGATAGCGCTGGGGGTGTTGCAGGTAATACTGTTTTAATGCCTTGAGTGATATTTCGTCGTCTAAATCCTGAAACAGAAAATGCATTTTCTGAACCAGGCGTCGGCGAACTACCGCATCGTCCTGCTCCAGCCCCAAGCGCATGGCTTCGCGCACCAAGGCTTCTTCTTCGATATAGGTCTGTACCAGGCGATTAATTTCAACACTGGAAGGCTGGCGCTGGTGTTGCGCTCTGAAGTTGTTCTTCAGAGCGCTCACCAACTGATCGTTGACTATGATGGTATTTTCTACTGCCACTGGATGACCGTTGCCATCAAGCAGTGCATACAACAGCAGACCCAGCACAAAAAAATGCAGCATAGGCTCTTTCAGAAGGTGCGACTTCATGACTAGAGTTCCTCGCTCGCGGCAACCCAGATTGGCGAGGTCCAGGCACGTTCTCGAATAGTGGGTTCAACCTCTTGCGGATGTGGCTGTTTGATGTCGTTGGCTTGCATCTGGCTCCAGCGACAACTTGGGACTTCCAGCACGCGGGTGTAATAGAACGCGTTTTGGGTTTGCACAAAGTCCGGGTCGGTCCACGTCAGACAGGCTGAGGCAAAGCCTACATCCGGTTGAACGGCGCAGGTATTGAGATTTACAACAGTAGTGGGCACCTTGTTTCCATATACGTCATACACTCGCTCGTGGCTGTTACCGTTGCTGTCTGTCCAGCCTTTAACGACTTGCAGTCGTTCCAGGTTGTTAGCCTCACCACCGCTGTCTTTCATCGCAGAAATCACAAATATAGGTGGCTCGCTCTTTGGCGATTGGCCGAGATCGCCGCCCATGGGCACGCCTTTTTCGTAAGCCGTTTCCAGCCATTGCGGCTGTGTACAGATGTCTTCGGGTAAATCCCAACTGCCGAATGTGCGCACTATCATACGTGGCCCCGAGGTCGCATAAGTCTCACGCTGTTGCAAGCTGTCGAAAATGCTATCACGGGTGTTCTGCTCGGCCCAAACGACAGCAAGACCACCAGAGCCTTGCTCTATTAAATCGGGGGACAGGCGCTCTTGGGCCTCATCATCCGTGTCCCCGATAAATCCTTCCCAGCCAGACTCACTTACCGCGCCTGGGGTGGCATTGTGGTTGTCAGTGGAGCCGATAAAACCTAGCTGGTAAGGATTTACCCCCAGGGAGTTTTCAATTTTCAAGCCAGTTTTTAATGCGCTACGGACATATCCCGAATTGGCTGTTTGGGGGCTGGCACCACCGCCTAAGCCGGCAAAACCGCCCACATATTCAAAATTACATTCCTCTTCGCCTAGCAGCCCTGCGTTAAACTGGCATTCCGATGCACCTTTGTGTTGGATAATTTCTACCAGAGGTTCAAATCGGCGTTGCAGTTGTGCCAGTTCCAGTGCGTTGTCGCTGTTGGAAAAATCCGGAAACATAAAACCGTTGCTGAGATTGGAGTTATGGGGAATAGCGATGACATCGCAGCCATTGCCTGCTTGAATGCATTGTTTATCGAGTCTGCTCCAGAGTGCTTGCGGCGTCGCTTCTTGGAAAAATGAGAATGGCTGTATTGGCACTTTGGTATTACGGAAAATCACATTGCGGTGCAGCATCGATACCAGGGTCTCATCGCTGTCGGGCACTGTGCTGTTCTGCTGCTTAGAGTATTCATAGCCAATAAAGGTGGTAAAACTACATTCATCATAATGGTCGTTGGCCGCTTGCTGAATATTCTGCCAAGCCTGCAGTTTACCATTGGGGCAGTCGTGCCCATCTGCACTGCAATTATCGCTGTTGCGCTGCATTTGGCCTAACAACTCGGCATGATCGGTGACTGCTGCGAAATCCAGTGGTCGGTCAATCCATAGGTTTTGTCCCTGCGTCAATGGCAGCGATTTTTCTTTTTTGGCGAAGCCGTAGGCATCCCAGGGATCGTTACTGGTGCCTACGGCAAAAGCGTCAAAGGAATAGCTGGAATGGGTGTGCAAATCGCCAAACAATGGCACTTTGGTTAGTGTGACATCGGGGCATTGGGCCATAACAGATGAGGATAGCATCAGGGCGAATCCCGCTAGGTAATAGTGGCAGTGGCGTTGCTTTAAAGACGGTGTTTTTTTCATTCTTCTAAATTCCAAGTTTTGTTATTTTGTAGGCAACGATTATGACCGCGTTTAAGCCTTCAACAAGCTTGCTGGGTATGAGTGGTACAAAAGCAGACATGAACTGCTCAGATGGGCATTTTCATTGCTCCTCATGCAAGCAAGGCTCGGAGCGAAATACAGGTGAGCCTGGTGACAAATGCTATTTGGAGACAAACGAAATGAACAAATTGAGGTTAAGGCATGAGCGTTAAACGCGTATGACTCGTGTCACTTTGCCGGCGGCTTGGTTTTTTTCAGCGCCCCGGGACGCCCGAAAATGGCTACCATGGCATTACCCAGACTATCAGCCTGTCGCACATCTGAAAAAAGACGGGTCCATTCGTGAAATACAATGGTAAATGGGTTGTTACTACCGATTGGTTTACCTAATCCGTACCTCAATTTGGTCTTTGTATCCTTTGCAGCATAAGTGCCAAACAGATGATCATAGATAACAAGCATGCCGCCAAAGTTTTTGTCTAAGTATTGACGCTGCGAACTATGGTGAACAGCATGTGATGCCCACATCCAGCGGATGGTATGGCTGCAACGATGTTGCCAGTAATAGGCCTTTTTTTTCTTTTTACGATAGCCGATTTCTAGCATTACAAAAGTGATTGCTATAACAAAAAAAACAAATGCAAAGGTGTTAGCTGCCATGATTTATTCTCCTGATAACTCTTCATAACTCTGCACGGCCTGCATGGTCCTCAATGCACTTTAAGCTGATGAGGGGATACTACTAACTCAATACACATGTTTGTATAAATGTTTGCATCAGTTGTACCAAACAGTGTATGAGCAGTGTTTGGCACTGATATATTTTCTCCAGTAATGCGCTTATAATGAAAAAAAGTGAACAGCAGTTACCTCAACAGCAGCTATGTCATTAAAAACCAAGGGAAACCCTGTGACAGAATTATCAGAACATCTGGATGCTGCTGCCGAACCGTTTTTTTGGCGACGAAGAGCAAAGCAGTGGCAAGCGATTGCCTTTTTAGTTGTTTGGCCCAGCTTTAATTTTTTTTTGACTGCCACTGTGCTTTATTACCTCAACCGTTTTGAGTTGAGTATTGTTGCGCCGGTTGCCCTGAAAACATGGGCAATATTCGGCCTTTCACTGCTGGTACTCAGGTTTGCCCAAACGAAATGGCCGCCAGCGATTTCAGGGGGCGGTTTTTGGTCATTACTGGCACGTCATATCATGGTCATTTCTTTTATTGCATTTTTATTTTCTCCCATTGTGGATTTCTCTCACCGTTTGGATATTCCTCAAGTCAGGTTTATTCCCAGCGTTATTCTCATACTTGAAATCACGCTCTACATTGCCGTGATGTATATCATTGCCCAGCAAGAGCGTGCTTTTGCCGCAGCGCTGAACCTGCAACAAGCACAGCTCAATGTAGCGCGAGCACAGAGCAACCCGCACTTTCTGTTCAATACCCTGAATTTGATTATCGCGGAAATCTCAACTAATCCGGATAATGCTAAAGAGATCGTATATGATCTTTCTGACTTGTTGCGCTGCACGGTGAAAATGGCACAGAACAACTTTTCTACGGTTAGAGCAGAGTTGAAGATGGTAGAAAACTACTTGAATTTACAACAAAAACGATTTTCAGACCGGCTCGGTTTTCACTTGGATATTGCCCCCGACTGCGTCGAATTATTGATCCCATCGTTGCTGTTACAGCCCGTTGTAGAAAATACCATCAAACATGCCGTTGCGCCTCATGCAAGCAAGGCTCACATCGAAATACAGGTTAGCTTGGTGACAAACGCTGAGCAACAAGGGGATCAGTTGGAAATACAAATTAAGGATACCGGCCCACAATTTGAGGTTGCTCAAATAGAGGAAGGTGATGGTTTTCGGATATTACGTCAAACACTTCGCCTTCATTATCCTGCTGAGCATCATATTGCACTCGAATCAACACCCCTGGGAGGCCAGCTAACGCTAAGCTTTCCTGCTCATCAAGCCATGCGGTTTAAAGACAGTCGACATCAGCAAAGTGAGGTTAAGGCATGAGCGTTAAACGCGTGATCATTGTTGATGATGAACCCGCAGCCAGAGCCAATCTGTGCGCTGTTATTAATAAATTCAAGCAACTCAAAGTCATTGCCCAAGTGGGTGATGGCAAGACGGCCATTACTGAGATTAAGACACTACAGCCAGACATCGTGTTTCTGGATATTGAGATGCCAGAGGTCAATGGCTTTGACGTTGCCAAAGCAACCGGGCATCTCAATTATCAGCTGGTTTTTGCCACAGCCTATGATAAATATGCACTGGATGCATTTGACACAAAAGCGATTGATTACTTGTTGAAGCCGGTACGCCCTGCACTGGTTGAAAAGTGTATAAACAAAATGCTCCACCAGCAGGAATTGGTTATTGAAGGACTTACGACGCAGCCATCACAAAGCGATCAGTTGGTATTGTCTGATGGTTGTGTGTCGAGAATACTTGAAGCCGATCATATCAGCTACATAGAAGGGATAGGGCGCTATCGCCGCATTCATTTAAGCACGCAAGGGAAGGCTACTCATAGTGTTGAAACGATCATCAGTGACACAACACTGGATGAATTTATCAAGCAATTACCAAGCAATCGTTTTTTGCGCATACACCGGGGTTACATTGTTAATGCTCAGCACATTGTCAATATCCGCGGGGAGTCCAGGCGCCACTTTGTTTCATTAAAGGCAGTAGAGCTGGCAATACCGGTTTCAAGGAGCCAATATCAGGCGCTAAAATCTTGGTTTGGGTGAGCGGCGAACTGTAACCGAGTGCCCGCAGGTTGCTGTTCCCGCGAAGTGAGCCCATGGATGGGCGATGGGAGGGCTACATGGACGTTAACATCGCCAGCCCTGTTTATACCTCCACGACCCCCGCCTTCGCAGGGCAAGTGGGTCAAAAAAGCGAATACTTGGAGCATTTTTTACCCGCTTGGTGGAGTGTCAGGATGACCGACAGGACTAACCCGCAGGGATGCTTTTCAAGTGTCAAACCCAATTTATTCCACCACGACACCCACCTTCGCAGGGCAAGTGGGTCAAAAAA
>JABSOG010000236.1 GCA_013216025.1 Algicola sp.
ACCTGACCAAACCTGTGGTCAAGCATGAACTGTTGACCAGAGTCGAAACTCATTTGAGACTGTTGGATATCAATCGTCATCTAGAAAGTAAAGTTGATGAACGAACCGAGCAATTGGCGCAGAAGAATCGTGAAATCATCGAAACTCAGCAACAATTGGTACAATCAGCCAAAATGGCCTCTTTGGGGACTCTTACGTCTGGCGTTGCTCATGAAATCAACAACCCCAATAATTTTATCCACGTCAGCACCGAAAACCTTGAAGTCGATTTGGCGCGGTTTCAACAGTTTATAATTGAATTGGCGGGTGACGATGCCGATGAATCGGTGCTTGACACTTTTCGAGCTCAATTCAAACCGCTGTACGCCCACTTGAGTACCATCAAAGATGGCTCACAGCGGATAAAAGGTATTGTGCAGGATTTGAGGGTTTTCAGTCAGCTCGATGCCGCAGAACAAAGAACCGTCAATATTGCCGAGCTGCTGCAATCTACGATTAATCTGGTACAGAGCAAATATATAAAAGTCATTGATTTGATCCCAGATTTCAATCCCAGATTAGAATTGTATTGTTATCCTGCCCAACTTAACCAAGTATTTTTAAATATCATTGTTAATGGCTGTGATGCGATCCTGACCCGCCAGCAGCAACAAGCGGATGGTATGGTTCAGGGACGGATTGTTATTGGCGGCACATTGACAGAGCAAATGCTGGAGGTTTCAATCAGGGATAATGGTTGTGGTATGACACAGGAAACAAAGAATAAGCTATTTGAACCCTTTTATACCACGAAAGATGTCGGCAAGGGCACGGGCTTGGGCTTGTCTATCTCATATGGCATTATTCAAAAGCATAAAGGGGAGCTGTACGTTGACTCAGAGTTGGGTGTAGGTACTACATTTCGGCTCAATTTACCTGTTAATAGTTCGGATAATCATTAAATAACCTTGGGCGAAAGTATCCCAAGGTATCTCAAAATCCCAATAAACCGTAAATATCCCATAATAAAGACGTCATTTCAATTTAACGCTTAACTTTAAGCTTTGCTGTCGATTTTTAATTCTTAAACGGGGAATTAACACGCCATTTTCGCTTAAGAATTAACAGCGTTGTAGCTAGATAGGGTGCTAAAAGTCTCTTCGAGAGGGTTAATTGTTGCAGTTACAATCAAAAATATGCATGAACCGCCACAATGAGATGTGTTGTCTATATATAACCAAATTGAATATTATATTCACACTAATTATTAAAAAATGTCTCGAAGGGTATCTCAGATTTATTTTTAACCATTTAATAATTCTATCTCATTGAAATAAAACAATATACTCAACTATCTTGATGTCTTTATCGAAAAGCCTGAGTAATCTTGGCCTGTTTATTGAGGGGTTTTCGGCTGTAATCTAATCAATACAGGGGATGTTTTTTATCACTGTATATTGAGCCAATCTGGTCTGATGAGATAAAGCCAGATATTACGGGCCTTACAGCGTATTACCCCTTGGTTCTAAACGAAATCGACTCTTTACATTGTAAAGAAATAATTACGATAAAAGGCCGGTGAAGTCAAATTGTGTGTTCTGCGTGAGTTAAATGTTACTTGGTTGTAAATTACCACCGCAGTTGTTATCGTTTTTACATCGACTGACGGCGTTAGGCCAACAGCGATAAATAACATCAACTCTAATAAGAAAAACAACAACAATAATAACCCTGATGTTTGAACAATAAATAATAAAACTTAAAGCTAACCACAGGAATGTCAGCCATGAAAACATTAAGGCCAATTGCTGTAAGTATTGCTGTCATCCTCGTTTATTCGTCGATGAATGTACTGGCAAGCCACTCGTTTGGCGTTAAAAATCAAACTGCTGCCGGTACACCTCCTTTTGTTATAGGACAACTGGGCACTAGCATGAGCGAGCGTACACACCAACGTAGTATCAGGCGAAGCTAACGCCTACTGGTGACAGCTAACCCAAAGATTTTAACCCTGAATCTCATGCCAAGGTGAGGTTCGGTAAACCAAGTTCTCTTGTATAGGAATGTCTTGTTCCTTACTTTTCGGGAGGGGCTCACGCCCCTCCTTTTTTACGTTGAAATCAAGGGGTCAGAGATCTTGAAATACAACTAATATTAATAAAATCAGTAGGTTAAAATCAAAGGGCCAGAGGCGAGCGGATATTTTCCTTTTGGTTTGAATAACGTGAGAGTCTAATTGGACCGTATCTAAAAAAATCGAATACAATAGCGACAACTACGAGTTGCTCTGTCCCCTTGACTGTAACTGTTTGAATTTATGGGTTATTATGATTTTTCAACGCCTCTGGCCCCTTGATTCCAGATTAAGCAAAAAACAGCAGCGCTGAGCACTCAACAAGGCTCATACCCCATAAAATCCCCGCCGTAACTCACAATACTGCATAAACGACTGGCACATCCGCTGAGCGTACATACCCAAGGTATCATCACGTCCATCGATCAAACCATTGATGGCACCCGCCGCATCCCTCGCGCTGACCATACTCATCATTAACCCGTGAGAGGCTATTGGATCGTATGTCATCGCCGCATCACCTACCGCTAGCCAACCTTTACCGCAAACTTGTTGCAATATGCCGCTGTCGGCTGCGACGATTTTGGGTGGGGCCAGCAGGACGAATTCGCACTTACCTTCAACCAGCCCCAAACGTTCGGCTGTGTGCTGGCTTTGTGACAACAAGCTTCGCCAATTTTCGACACTCGATGACACTGTTTGTTGCTGTTTTGAGGGGGCAAACATAAAGGCGGTCGCCACTCTCCCGTTGGGGATTTGGGCGCTGTACCACCAACCGTTTTCGACGGTTTCGACCAAACTGGTACTATCTTTCAAGTCTTGTGATGTTTGTAAAAAAGCCACCAAAGCCAACTGCTCGGCCTCATACAACCGTTCAATGCCAAGTTTACGGGCAACCCAACTTTGGCGGCCCGTCGCATCAATCACAAATGAAAACTCGCGGGGGTTTGAGCATAAATCATCACTTTTCAGCTCGACCTGCCAAACGTCACCATCTCGGACCATTTCACCAATAGATGTATTGCTATGAACAGCAACGCCTACACTTTTGGCTTTGTCTCGCAGCATTTGCTCAAAGGCGGCGCGGTCGATGTGCCAGCCGTGGCCCACCGGGTGTTGTACAAAGTCATGAAAGGTGGGTTTGTCGGTGTGCCAATAGGCTTGATTGCCATAACATTTTTGGTGGTTGGCTGCCTTGAAAGTTTGCCAAACATCCAGTTGTTTTAGCAAGTGTTTGGCGTCTGGCGGTAGGCTTTCGCCAATGCGCAGGCGGGTGGATAATTGCGATTCAGCACTGCGGTCAATAGCGATGACCTCAAGCCCCAGCCGAGCCAAAAAGTTGGCAACGGCTGCCCCGGCAGGGCCGAGACCAACCACAAGGATTGGTCTTTGCTTTAGAACTGACATAGTTAACGCTCTCCTGAAAAGGTGTTGTTGGGCGTTGACTATGCGGTACACGGATGTGCCGCGTTTTCAACTTGTTGAAAACTAAACGAAGTTCCACTTGCTTGAACGCACTGCCCTCCTGAAATCTCACATGGACGTGAGTTTCAGGACGATAAGTAGTTAACGTAAGGTTCTAGGATTCACTTTCATCCAATCTGGGCAATCTGTCCCTTTGTCATCGTCTTGGTCTTCAAGTCGACGCCCGGTTTCGACCCACACCAATTCAGGGAATAATTCTTTGCTTGAATCAGGCTCGGCGTCGAGTGGTTTTTGCAACACAATGCCTGCTTGGTCCCAGTGCTTGACGAATTTGTTGATGCCCACAAGCCTGTCAGCAATGGTTGTGCCGTTAAGGAACTGGCCTTGGTCATTGTAAATAAACCCGCGTAACCATTTCTTACGCTGGCCTGGGCCAAAAGCGGCGACTTTTTCGTCGTCGCTGGCTTGGGCGTCTTGCAGCACGTCAAAGTCTTTTTCGGTCAGTACATCGTTGGGCACCCTTGCAGGCCAGAATGTGGGCAGGTATTCGCCGCTGAAGGTGTTGTAAGCCGACAGGCAGCTTGAAGTGTCTGATTGCCATGGTACCGCCATCCATTTGGTGATGTCGCCGGGGCTGCTACCATCCAATGGGCCGTCCGGTGCCAGCGCAATTTCGCCGCTAATGGCCACACCAAAGTCTTCTTGGCTGTCATCACGGGGTTTGATTCTAAATGGAGAATCGTTGCTGTACATGATGGCATGGCGCATCGGCCAGGTGAATTCACAACCGGGGTGGAAGGGTCCGCCCAGCGTTTGTTCTAGTGCCGCTTCGGTCAGGCCGTTGGCTTGTTGCTCGGGCGTCATGTCATCCCATTTTAACGGCCCTGATGGTTCAACGACATCAAAGTTGCCTTTGGCCCACTGTACAAGGTGTCGATATTGCAGGTCGGTGACTGCCAGCCAGGCTCGCGGATCTTGATTGGTAGAACTGGTCGACATCGCATCGCCGTACAGCGGTGGCCATGCCTGAGTCTGCTGGGTTTGATAATCAGGATTGCGGCAAGACGCCAATATAGACTCACGAAACGGCCTGTTGCCGGCACTTGGGTCGGCGGCACGTTTGATCACATCGCAGTCGTCATAATCATAAGCACTGCCCCAGCCGAAGTCGCGCAGAATACCGGCATTGACCCACTGGTTAATGGTTTGGTGACTAAGCATTGGATAAATATCGCGATAAAACTCAGGTTTGTCAGGTATGCAGCCTGGATGAACTTTGGCTGCGACATTACGCAGCAGGTCGTAACCTGTGGTGGATGCCTGAACCCCAACGGCAAAATCTGGTGGCGCGGTTACCACCCAAGCACCAATTGCTTTGAGCTCTCTTGGGCCATTGTCGTCTGTGATACAAACGGTGGCGTTGACCGGACCATCAGAAGTATCGTCATACCAGCCTTCGTTATTGGCAAAAGTCGTCAGCTCACTTTTATTAAAAGATTTGGCCTTGCCCCGCCCGCCTAAAAAAATCAATCTGCCAGCATCATCGGTGCGCACCTCGCCCAGCTTTACAGTTTTGTTATTAATTTCGCCGTCATTAAATCGATATTCTTTGCCATTGATGTCTTTACCACTGATGCTTTTCGGCGTGGGTTCAATCATTAGCTTTTTGCGCTCGGCGGCTTGGTATTCGCGGTTACGCATTTGGCTGAGCAGAGGCACAGTGGGCGCATCTAACTTCTTGCCATCGGCATCGTATTCGCCGTTGGCTGCCGGAATATCCAAGGCAAGGTCAAATCTGTACCAGGCCGCTTTCTTGTTGGCTATTTGCACGGTCCAGTCGATGGTTACGCCTGCTTGCTCAAGGTTAAGTTCACCAAGAATCTTGCCGTCTTTATCCAACCCATAGACATAAAATTTGGCAGCTTGTCGTTTGATTTTACCTTCGCTATCACGAAAATCGCTGTCGTCTTGGGCGGGTTGCCCGGGAATGGTTGAACCGATAAAATATTCATGTTTGCTGTTGCCGACACGGGCAATACCAATGGCCGGATAAATGGCAACGCTGTCTACATTGTTTAAGTTCATGTTGAAATCTCTTATCTTCTTGTAGGTGAAAGTTGGTGGTGAAAAGCTTAGGTGGGTTTTTGGGGATTGCAAGGTAGGATTTCGTAGGGTGTGGAATCAAGGGGTCAGAGGTGTTGAAATGAAACTAATGTAAATAAAATCAATAGGTTAAAATCAAAGGGTCAGAGGTGGTCGGTTATTTCCCTTTTACTTTGAATGACGTGAGCGTTTAATTTGACCGTATCTAAAAAAATCTAATGCCATAGCAACAATCATGGCTTACTCTGACCCCTTGATTTTAAACCTTTGAATCTATTGGTTATTATAGCCTTTCAACACCTCTGGCCCCTTGATTCATATTCTTTTAAATCAATTGATTGGTGCGCACGGCGTACCCTACTTGGTTGTCTGGTGTTATGCTTTGTTAAATTTTACTGTAGCACTATATGTCGCAACTTCTCCACATTACCTGAACAGTCATCATATCCTTGGATATCGACAGTTTTGCCTGCCATATAGGCTGCCATAATCATAGAAGCGTAAAACTTACCGTTTTCGGTTGAAATATCAACTAAATAGTCCCAGCTTGGGTTGTCACAATTGGCAAGTTCATTGGTCAGGGAGCCAGATTGTCTGTCTATTTGGATATATAAGATCTTGTTATAATTAGGGCCGGATAACAGCTTACTAATCTTACCCACAAATGTAGATTTGGTATTGGCATTGGCATTGGCAGCGCAGCCAATAAGCATGATTGAAACAAGAATATTTTTATATCCCACGATAAAACCTCCTAGAAAATTAACGATGTACTCATTATCATACTGAGTCGACTCGAATTATAACCGAATGAGTTTATTTAATACACTGGTTTGCCAGATTTATGAATGGTGGGTACTGGTTTGGGTCTGTCGATTGCCTTTGGCCGTTCGACGTTATGTTGGACCCTATTTTGCTGTTTCACTTACCCCAAACCCACCTTGTGGGCTAGACTGAAACCAACAACCTGCGGACTTGAGCTTGTTATGCGCCTGATGATTGCCCTATTTATCTCGTTTATTATTTTATTGCATCCGTTGGTTGTTATGGCGTCTGGACCCTCCGCTCATTTTGAGCGTTTGTCGATTGAGAATGGTCTATCACAGAGTGCGGTGCTTAGTATTTTACAGGACAATCAAGGCTACATGTGGTTTGCCACGTTCGATGGCCTTAATCGATATGATGGCTACACGTTTAAAGTGTTTCGGCATAATCCTCAAGATATTGGCACTATTTCAAATAACAACATTACCAGCCTTTACGAAGACTCAAAAGGCAGACTGTGGGTGGGCACTCGGGGTGGGGGGCTTAATCGATTTGATGCTGAGACACAACGTTTTATACATTTTAAACATGATGTGTTGAAACACCATAGTTTAAGTCATGCAACAATTTTGTCCATTTTTGAAGATAGTAACAAAATCCTCTGGTTCGGTACTGCTGGTGGTGGTTTGAATCGTTTCGATGAACCATCAAATCAGTTTGAGCACTTCAAATACAGCGAAAGTGACTCTGATAGTTTGAGTAATAATAATGTTTGGGCAATCCTTGAAGATAAATCAGGTATGCTTTGGGTGGGCACCGAAGGTGGATTAAATCGATTTGATCCAAAGCAATGGAGTTTCAACCGTTATCAGCACAATACAGCAGACCCAAAAAGTTTAAGTAATAATTTTGTCTATTCGCTGTTACAAGACACAAAAGGCCTGATTTGGGTGGGGACACGCGGTGGACTTAATCTGTTTGATGGTCAATCACAAGGTTTTGAGCGATTTATGCACCGAGAGACTGCTCCCGGTAGTCTGAGCCATAATACTATACAAAGTCTTTTGGAGGATGAAAAAGGCAGGCTATGGGTGGGGACATACGGTGGTGGATTAGATCGTTATGATGAGCAGCAAAATCGTTTCATTCATTTTAAACATGATATGGCTGACCTCAACAGTTTGAGTGATAATTTTATTAGGTCAATGGATGAAGACGAGCAGGGGATTATTTGGGTTGGTACTCTTCGTGGTGGATTAAATAAACTCGATAGCCAAAGGCAAGCATTCGGTCTTGTAAAACGTCAGGCAATGGACTCTTATAGCTTAAGCAATAATAGCGTAAGGTCTATCTTCAAAGATAGTAAAGGTACATTGTGGGTTGGTACAGATGATGGGCTAAACCGTTACAATGGAGAAACTCAGCGTTTTAGTCATTTAAAATCTCAACCTAGCAATCAACACAGTTTAAGTAATAATTTCATTAGGTCCATAGTTCAGGGCGATGGTGAAGTGCTCTGGATAGGCACATATGGTGGAGGATTGAACAAATATAATCGCAATACCCAACAATTCGAGCACTTTAAACACTCGCCAGTAAACGCAGATAGTATGAGTAGTAATTATGTTTATGCACTGTTAAAAGACAGCAAAGGTACGCTTTGGGTTGGGACTGATGGTGGACTAAACCGGTTGGAGCGGCGTCAGGTAAGCGGTATAACCGCAGCAGTGGGGGGACAAGTAATTAACTCAGGCCACAGTGCGGCAGTGGCTGATCCGCAGTATTTCGAGCGTTATCAAAATAATGACTCAGACGAGCATAGCTTGAGTCATAATGTTGTTTCTGTTATTTTCGAGGACTCAAAAGGCATACTTTGGATTGGCACGCTTGGCGGTGGACTTAACCGGTTCGACGTTCAAACTGCTCGTTTTGAACGTTTTCAACATCAACCATCAGCCCCTCAAAGTTTGAGTGACAATAAAGTTTTCTCCATTTATGAAAATGACAAAGGTACGCTTTGGATTGGCACAGCAGGTGGGTTGAACAAATTTGATGCGAAAACCAAAGACTTCAGCCATTATAGGGAAAAAGATGGGCTACCCAACGATGTTGTTTTAGCTATTTTAGCGGACCGACAAGCACACCTTTGGCTTAGTACCAACAAAGGTTTGAGTCGATTTAACCCGGCTACAGAAACTTTCAGAAACCATGATGTTAATGATGGTTTACAAAGTAATGAGTTTAATCACGGGGCCTATTTTAAAGCGATTGACGGCGAGCTATTTTTTGGTGGCATTAATGGCTTTAATCGATTTTTCCCTGAAAATATTAAAGACGACACTCAACCACCAGTTGTGGTGTTAACCGATTTTTTACTGGCCAATCAATCTGTGTCTGTTGATTCGAATACCCAAAGTGACCCGACAAAGTTCACCTTGGCAAAAGAAATCAATGCTTTGCAACGGTTAACGCTGACCTACCAACAAAATTTAATCACCTTTGAATTCGCTGCTATACAGTTTATCAACCCGATGAAAAACAAATATGCCTATCAGTTGGTTGGCCAAGACCAAGATTGGATTCAAACCGATGCCAAAAACCGACGTGCAACCTATACCAATTTGGCACCCGGTGATTACACCCTGCGGATAAAAGCCAGTAATAAGGACGGCTACTGGAATGAACAGGGTAAATCATTAAAAATCACCGTTGAGCCACCACCTTGGCGAACATGGTGGGCTTATTCTTTTTATGTGCTGGTTATTTTGAGTATCGTCGCTGGCATTGCTAGGGCGCAACGTAAAAAAGTGCGGTATGAGCGTTTGGTCAATGTTCGTCTTACCCAAGTAGACAAACTCAAAGACGAATTTTTGGCCAATACCTCCCATGAATTACGCACACCTTTAAATGGCATTATTGGTCTGGCCGAATCGTTGATGGATGGGGTGGCAGGTCAGCTGCCCAGTAAGGCAAATCATAATCTGGCGATGGTGGTCGCCAGTGGCAAACGCCTGTCTAATCTGGTTAACGACATTCTTGATTTCTCGCAACTTAAAAACCGAAACCTGATTTTACATACCAGCCCAATTGATTTACACAGTGCAGTAGCAGTCGTTTTGGCTTTATCACGGCCACTGTTGGGTGATAGAAAGAGGGGTGACAAAAAGCTTGAACTAATCAATGCAGTGCCAAAAGACATCAGCGCGGCGCAGGCCGATGAAAACCGTTTGCTACAAGTTCTGCATAACTTGGTGGGCAACGCCATCAAGTTTACCGACTCAGGCACGGTGAGCGTGTCGGTGATAGAGCAAGACGACAAACTTAAAATCAGTGTAATCGACAGCGGCATCGGTATTGCTCAAGACAAGTTCAGCACCTTGTTTGACTCGTTCGAACAGGTTGAGGGCCATAGCGAACGCGGCCACAGTGGTAGCGGTTTGGGTTTGGCTGTCAGCAAACAGTTGGTTGAATTACATCAAGGCAACATTTGGGTTGAATCCAAGTTGGGAGAAGGTTCAACTTTTAGTTTTACCTTACCGATTGCTGATGAAAAACCAGCGTTTGATAGTGCAGCAACCCAATCGGTTGCCCGTTTACATGTACTGGCGAAAGACAATAACAATACGCCGGGTACTCCGCCAAAAACCAACCTAAGTGGCCCGCGCTTTCGAATCTTGTTAGTTGATGACGAACCGATAAACCGGCAGGTTTTGCACAACCATTTGTCGTTGCTAAATTATGAATTGATTGAAGCCGATGGCGGTGAACAGGCGTTGAAATTAATCGATCAGAGCGAACCGTTTGATTTGATTCTGCTGGATATCATGATGCCCAAAGTGTCGGGTTACGAGGTGTGTAAAACCCTGCGGGAGCGTCATACCGCCAACGACTTGCCAGTGATCTTTTTAACCGCCAAAAATCAGGTGGCCGATTTGGTAGAAAGCTTTGCTGTGGGGGCCAATGATTATTTGTCCAAGCCAGTCAGCAAACACGAATTGTTGACCCGGGTCGAAACCCACCTTAAGTTTTTGGATATTCATCGTGATCTCGACACCAAGGTTAAGGAGCGCACAACACAACTGGTGCAAGCCGAGAAAATGTCATCACTGGGCACTCTAACCGCCGGGGTTGCGCA
>JABSOG010000237.1 GCA_013216025.1 Algicola sp.
TTCCGTGAGAAGCCCGACTCCCGCTACGTCGCGTTGACCATGCCGCGCTTCCTTCTGCGTGCCCCCTACAGCGAGCGTGACAACCCCGTCAAAGCCTTCAACTTCAATGAAGAGGTTACGGGCGAGCACGAGAACTACCTGTGGGGTCCCACTTCGGTGGCTTTCGCAACGCGGGTGGCGGACTCCTTCGCTCAGTACCGCTGGTGTCCCAACATCATCGGCCCGCAAAGTGGTGGACAAATGGAAGACTTGCCATTGCATCAATATGAGACAATGGGGCAAATTGAAACTAAAATCCCAACCGAGATACTGGTTTCTGACAGACGTGAATACGAATTGGCAGAAGCCGGATTTATTCCGTTAACCTTTAGAAAGGGCAGTGACAATGCCGCATTTTTCTCGGCAAACTCTGTGCAAAAACCTAAATTTTTTGGTATCAGCAAAGAAGATAAAATTGCCGAAACCAATTATAAATTGGGCACTCAATTACCTTACATGTATGTGGTTAACCGTTTGGCGCATTATATTAAAGTGATTCAGCGAGAAAATATTGGCAGCTCCAAAGAACGTAATGATGTCGAGACTGAGTTGAACGTTTGGATCAAGCAGTTTGTCAACGATGGTGATGGTGCTAGCGCAGATGTTCGAGCCCGCAGACCGTTGAGGGAGGCCAGCATTACGGTGTCTGATGTTGAGGGCGATCCGGGGGTTTATAAAGTCGACATGAGTGTTAGACCTCATTTTAAATATATGGGAGCAGACTTTACTTTGTCGCTGGTTGGCAAACTCGATAAATAATTAAAATAAGTAGCTAATATCAGCTGGAAAACCTTTTTCCAGCTGATGGAGTAAGCAACCCCATGAACGCTTTTAATGAACTCACCATTTTTCAACGATTGGCACAAGGCAAACACGGCGCAAACCAAAAGGGCCAACTTGATGCGTCCAGATTGCGCCAGTCCATTGCTGAGCATTTGCAAAATATGTTTAATACTCGCCAAGGATCATCTTCTGCCAATCCAGAATATGGATTACCGGATTTCAATGATTTGGATATGGAGTATGGGTTTGCTGATGCGGTGAGTGAAATCAAAAAGTCGATAAAAAGACAGCTGGAATTGCATGAACCGCGTATTAAAAACCCGAAAGTCGCTTATCTGCCCAATGAAGACAATCCGCTGGAGCTGCGATTTGAAATTCATGCCCGCTTTAATATGAAAGGGCAAAGCGGCAGAATTCGTTTTGAAACCGATGGTCATTGCGGTTCTTTAAAGGTAAAGAGTTAAACGATGGCATTCAATAAATATTACCAGGATGAACTGAATTACCTCAAAGAATTGGGCAGTCTGTTTGGCCAGCAAAACCCGGGGTTGTCAGATTACTTGTCAGAAGAGGGCAAAGATCCGGATGTTCAGCGACTATTCGAAGGTTTTGCATTTTTGACCGGGCGCATCAGGCAAAAACTGGATGATGAATTACCCGAAATATCCCATGCACTGATTAACCTGATTTGGCCAAATTACCTCAGGCCTGTACCATCAATAACTATTTTGCAATTTGATGAAACCCCGAAATCTCTGACAGACAAACAAACCATCAAAAGGGGTTGTGAGGTGCAATCGATTGTCATTGAAGATACGGCCTGTCAATTCAGGAGCTGTTATGATGTTGATGTGTATCCCTTGAGTATTAGTGACGCAAAAGCGGAATCTTATGCTGACAGAACCGAGTTGGATTTATCTTTTGAGTTAACGCCAGGAGCCGCCTCTGATGAAATTGGCTTTGACTATTTGCGATTGTATTTGCATTGCGATCAAAACCTTGCCATTGCACAAACCTTGTATTTATGGCTATTTAATTATCTAACAGAAGTCAAATTGACCGTTTGGTTTCGTTCAGGCGAAAACAACAAGCACACCATTGATACACACTGTATAAAACCGGTTGGTTTTGGCCCCGAGCAGGCTTTGTTACCGGGTGACAACAGCACTTTTTCGGGTTATCGCTTGATTCAGGAGTACTTTCAGTTTCCAGAAAAATTTCTGTTTTTTGATATTACCGGGATAGCTGAACATCTGGCAGCGCCCAAAATAGAAAAGTTCGAGCTGAAGTTTGTTTTTTCTCATCCTTTTGATGACATCATCAGGGTGACAAAGGACTATTTTAGATTATATTGCACACCTATTGTTAATTTATACCAAACTACCGCCGAACCGATTACGATTGATCATCACCGACAGGAATACATGCTGCGGCCACAACATAAAAACCAACAACATATTGAAATATTTTCAGTCGATGAGGTTTTTGGTAGAACCAAAGCTCAGTCAAAACCGACAATCTACGCATCTTTTGAATCTTTTGAACATGAATCCGATAAGTCACCCAGTTCTACTGCTGCTTTTTTCAAAGTTGTCCAAAAACCCTCTATATTGTCCGAAGGGTTGGACAGCCATTTAAGTTTTGTCACCATGAGCGAGCAAGATGAGATCTCGTTGTCAGAAACTGTGTCGGTGAATTTGACTTGTTCCAACCGCTTGTTGGCGGGGGGGTTGAGGGTTGGAGAGATTACAGAAGACAACGGTAACTCACCTGATTTTGTCCAGTTCAGTAATATTACCCGGGTCACACGGGCTTTGCCGCCGCCGCTTGAGCGGGGGTTACACTGGCGGTTGATCTCCAACATGGCATTAAATTACCATTCTTTAAGTTCGGTTGATGCTTTTAAGGTATTGATCAAAGACTACGACTTCAAAGCACTGACAGACAGACAGGCACAAAGGGCCAATAAAAAAATGGCGGATGGCATTGATAATATCAGTGTTGAGAGTGTCGACAGGATCATTAAGGGTATACCGGTCAGAGGGTTAAAAACCACAATCTCCATGTACGAAAGTCACTTTGGCAGCAAAGGTATTCAGGGCGAAGCCAACATGTATCAGTTTTGTTGTATCCTGAATGCTTATTTTAAACAGTATGCCCGGCTCAACTCGTTTCACAGCCTTGAAGTCAAAGGCCTCGATAGCGGTGAAGTTTTTCACTGGGAGGCTAAACGTTGGCAGATATAAAGGCACAGTCCAATTCAGTTGTTGAAGATGAACTGTTCAATTCGGCACGAAAATTCAACTTTATCAAAGCAGTCGAATTGCTGAGCAAATCTGTCGGTGTGACGATGGATATTGGCTATTTGGCGCCTGCAAAGCACGAAAAAATTCTGTTTAGAGCGAATCCTACCATGGGTTTTCCATCTGCGGATATTGACAGTTGCACCAAAATCACCACAGGCGATAAACAACTGATTGAATTGCAAGTGAACTTCATGGGGTTGTATGGCCCATCGTCGCCATTGCCTGCCTATTTTACAGAGTCCATCATCAATGTAGCACTCAACGTGGAAGATGAAGGTGCTGTGGTAAATGAGGACGGACAGTTGAGTCGGGGCAGTAGCCCTGCCGACAGACAGAGGGATTTTCTGGACGTATTCAATCATCGATTGATCTCACTGTTTTATCGGGCGGCAACAAAATACCAACCTTTCAGAGCCTATCAGGCCGGTAGTAAAGACCAATTTTCTCAAAAAATATTTTCCATCATGGGTGCGCCTGATGCCCGGCAAAGAGAAAAATCTGCGCTAAATTGGTCGAGATTATTACATTTTACCGGCTTGATGGGATTACGAAACGCAACCAAAGAACGCATCATCAAGATTTTGTCAGGATACTTCGATTTGCCGAGGGTTGAAGTTGAAGAAGGTGTATTGCGGTTGGTGAACATACCAAAAACGCAACAGGTCGCGTTGGGGCAACGAAATGCCCAGATGGGTGAAGACTTTATGCTGGGTAGCACAATACCGGATAGAAGCGGCAAGTTCAGGGTTATTTTGAGTCAGTTGAACAAACAGCAGTTCATCCTGTTTTTGCCAACCCTGATTGACGAAAAAGAGTCTTCTAAGGTTGGCGCTGAGTATCAAGCGATGAATGAACTGCTGCAATTTATTAAACCTCGCGAGTTGGTTTATGACATCAAGCTCGAACTCAGTGCCGGTGAGGCACCACCATTTGAGTTAGAACCTGAATCAATTTGCCGCTTGGGGTTATCAACCTGGTTGGGCGATACCAGCGGACAGTGCAAATCAGTCATTATTGATATATAAAAACTAATACTAACAGTGGATATTAACCGATGGAAAAAATTACTTTAAAGTCCTATGTCAGCCGTTTGAACCCCACCTGTACCAAAGCGCTTGAAGGGGCAGCAGGTGTGTGTGTGGCCAATGGGGGATTTGAAATCAGCGTTGAGCATTTTTTGCTTAAACTACTTGAAGATGAAAATGACGTTGCGTTGATTTTTGCCGAATATGACGTCAATATCACTCGTTATGTTAAAAACCTGCAACACCTGATTGAGCATGAAAACCAAGGTAATAAAGGCAAACCGGTTTTTTCCAAGATGCTGATTGGATTGCTCGAAGATGCCTGGCTCATTGCATCACTCGAACAGGGGCTGGAAAAAGTACGTTCTGGTTCTATGGTGCTGGCCATGCTGGCCAACCCTCGTCGCCATGGTATGGCGACTTACATTGATGAAATGGACAGCATCAGTTACGACCACCTCAAGAGCAATTTTGCCAATGCGGTTGCTGATTCTGTTGAAAACAAATATCTTGCCTCAAGTGCCGTTTCCAGCGGGGTTGTTAACCAAAGTGGGGTTAATGGCAACATTGAGGCTTTGCAAAAGTATTGTGTCAATTATACCCAATTGGCAAAAGACGGAAAAATAGATCCTGTCTTTTGTCGTGACCGCGAAATTCACCAAATGATCGATATTCTGGCCCGTCGGCGTAAAAATAACCCCATATGTGTTGGCGAAGCTGGGGTAGGCAAAACCGCCGTTGTAGAAGGGCTGGCGCTTAAATTGGTTGAAGGCGATGTGCCTGATATGCTAAAGGATGTCGACATTTATTGTTTAGATCTGGGGTTGTTGCAGGCTGGTGCCAGTGTAAAAGGTGAATTTGAAAACCGGCTTACCGGTGTGATTAATGCAGTTAAAGCCTCAGTCAAACCCATCATCTTGTTTATCGATGAAGCGCATACGCTCATTGGGGCAGGCGGGGCGGCGGGTAGTGGTGACGCAGCCAATTTGTTAAAACCAGCACTTGCCCGTGGCGAATTAAGAACCATAGCGGCCACAACCTGGTCAGAATACAAAAAATACTTCGAAAAAGATCCGGCTCTGGCCCGACGTTTTCAACTGGTCAAGCTCGAAGAGCCCACGCCGGAGCAAGCCATCATCATTATTCGGGGCATTAGAGCAACCTATGAAAAATCTCATGGGGTCTATGTGCGGGATGATGCCGTTGTTGCAGCCGCGACCTTGTCGGCCCGTTATATCAATGGTAGACAATTGCCGGATAAAGCCGTGGATGTGCTGGATACCGCAGCTGCACGGGTAAAAATCAGCATTGACGCAAAACCTGAAGATATTGGCAATCTCGAACGCGAGATACAAACAATAATACGCGAACACGATGCGCTGAAGCGGGATGTTGAGGCCCATATCTGCGAAGATAATGGGAGTTTGCCGGCAATGATGCAACAAGTTGAAGACAAGCAGGTTGAAGTAGAAGTGATGATTGTTCGCTGGCGTGAAGAACAGGGTCTGGCCAAAGAAATATTGGCACTTCGACAACAAATGACTGGCACAGAGCAGCAAACTTCCGACGATGACGAATCTGTATTGTCGCAGCAGGACATCTCACAAAAAATAATCGAAACAAAACAAAAGCTCGAAGCACTCCAAGGTGAAACGCCATTGGTACATTACGAAGTCAGCCCGGATGTTGTGGGGCAGGTGATTTCAAACTGGACCGGCATCCCCTTGGGCAAAATGGTTAAAGACGAAGCTAAAACCATACTGACGTTTGCCAAAGAACTGGGCAAACGAATTAAAGGGCAAGATCATGCCATTGCTGCTATCGACAAAGGAGTCAGGGCCGCCAAAGCGGGCATCAATAATCCCGACACGCCGATGGGCGTATTTTTGTTTGTTGGCCCCAGTGGTGTGGGCAAAACAGAAATGTGCATTGGTGTGGCCGATTTATTGTTTGGTGGTGAGCGTTTTTTGACATCGGTGAACATGTCAGAATTTCAAGAAAAACACTCAGTGTCACGATTGATTGGTTCGCCACCGGGGTATGTCGGTTATGGAGAAGGCGGCATGTTAACCGAAGCGGTGAGACAGCGTCCTTATTCAGTGGTGTTGCTTGATGAAGTAGAAAAAGCCGATTTGGAAGTATTAAATCTGTTTTATCAGGTATTTGACAAAGGTGTACTATCGGACGGAGAAGGGCAACTGGTTGATTTTAAAAATACCATCATGTTTTTAACCAGCAATCTGGCGTCTGACATCGTCACAAAAATGTGCGCCACTGAGCCGATGCCAAGCATAGAACAGATAGCAGAAGCTATTCGACCGGTGTTGAGCCAACATTTCAAACCAGCCTTGCTGGCGCGAATGCAAGTCGTTCCTTTCTATCCCATCGGTAGCGACATTATGGGAGATATTGTAAGGATAAAACTCAACAAAGTGTTAAAACGGCTGGAGCAGAGTCATCAGTTGGCATTGGTTTATGATGATGAGGTAATAGAAAACATCGCGGCCCGTTGCACCGATGTGGAATCTGGTGCCAGAAATGTCGATCATATCCTCAATGGTACCCTGTTGCCGCTATTGGCTACCGAGATACTTTCTCAATTGGGTGAAGAAAATGACTATACCAGCCTGAACCTGAGCATTGGTGAGGACCGTAATTTTGCGATCACATTCAGCTGATGAAATATTAACACGTTATGGATGATTCAATGGGCAGTGGGCTGTTGATACTCGAAGAATTTATCAACGCCAGTTTGGCAATGTCGCGTGAGCGTGATCATTTAAAACAACTGCATGTGATTGTCACTGCGGCGAGGCGGTTCACTTCTGCTGAGGCAGGTTGCATCTACGTATTGGATAAAACCAAATGTTATCTGGTGCCACAGGTAGTACAGGGTGAAATCTTAACCAATGCACGGATCCCTTTGGCTACGGTACCGCTAAGTGTTGGCAATAGACCCCACATGGCAGACATTTCTGCTTATTGTGCTTTGTCTGGCCAGCTGGTTAATGTACAGGACATCTATCGCTATTCCGGTTTTGATTTTTCAAGCTATTATGAGAACGACCGTTTACTGGGGGCAAAAACAGAGTCAATACTGGCGGTACCGTTGACCGACAATGCCGGTACCAGTGTTGGCGTGATGCAACTGATTAACAGAAGAGAATCGGCTGAAGGTCCTATAGATGCTTTTCCTGAATATCTGGAAAATCTTGTCAGGGCATTTGCAGCCCAAGTAGCAATTGCAGTGGACAACTCACGGCTTTTGGAAGAAAACCAAGATCTGATCAAACAAATGGACAAACTCAACAAAAAGCTGGTGATCGAAAATCAGACACTTAAAGAGTTGATTTCACAGTCATTGAACCTCGACAGTGTGATAGGGTCGAGTCCGGCGATGAAAAAGGTCTATACCCTGATAGAAAAAGTGTCGTCATCAAAAGCCACCGTCTTGCTAAGAGGTGAAACGGGCACCGGCAAAGAATTGATAGCTGCCAGCATACACAAAAACAGTCCGGCGGCCGATGGCCCCTTTATTGCCCAAAATTGTGCTGCTTTGCCCGCTGAGTTGCTTGAAAGCGAAATGTTCGGTTATAAAAAAGGGGCTTTTAGCGGAGCAACCAGCAACAAAAAAGGCCTATTTGAACTAGCACACAACGGCACCCTGTTTTTGGATGAAATTGGTGATATGCCAATGGCACTGCAAACCAAATTACTGCGGGTTTTACAGGAAAGCAAACTAAGGCCATTGGGGGGCGTAACCGAAATCAGTATTAATGTCAGAGTTATTGCCGCAACCAACAGCCCGTTAGAATCACTGATCAAAAAAGGCGAGTTTAGAGAAGACTTGTATTACCGGCTAAATGTATTTCCCATCACATTGCCGCCCATTCGGGATCGCCAAGAAGACATACCAGCATTGGTCAGTTACTTTTTGGGAAAATATTCAGAAAATTATGACAAAACCATCAACGGATTAAGCCCCATGGTACTGAATGCCTTTAACGAATATCCTTTTCCCGGCAATGTTAGGGAGTTAGAAAATATCATGGAGCGGGCGATATTGCTGGCCGATGACGGTGGTGTGATCAAGTTGGAACACCTGCCTTTAAACATACAAGAACTGGGTTTACAAGAAGAAACTACCTCACAAGAGGGCGAGTCTGGTCAGTTAAAAGACATTGTCGGCCGATTTGAAGCTAAGGTCTTGCGGCAGAAGTTACTCGAAAACAGCGCTAATCAGACATTAACCGCTCAGCAGTTGGGTATTTCCAGGCGATCGCTGGTGGATAAAGTCACCAAGTACCAACTAAGGTAATCATTGTTGCAAGAAGTGGAATACTTGTTGCTAATAGATCATAAGTTTAAGTTAATGCAGAGGTAAACTGCCGTTTACCTCTAACGCCAATCAAACGGTATAAATGACACACGGAGCACAAATGAGCGTTGGAGCCAATGAAGAACATCTGTTTTTTGAACTCGTTGATGACGATCTCGATTTCAAAGTCGTGCGCCTTAGAGGCCATGAAGGACTGTCCGAGATTTTCCAGTTTAAACTGGAGTTGGCCATTGAAGATGACGAAGTCACCTTTGATGAGGTGGTGGGCCAGACGTGCGTGATCAGCATACTGGATCCCAATCACATTGAGGGAGAAGATGATCACGAACGATTTATTCATGGCATTGTCAGTCATTTTGAAATTGGCGATGAAAGTGATGAATTCACTATCTACCATGCCGAAGTGGTACCAAAAGTATGGGCCATGAATCACCGTCATAACTGTCGAATATTTCAAAAACAAAGTGTTGTCGACATCGTCACCACCTTGCTTAAAGACCTTGGTCTTGAAGGGGATGAATACCGCTTTGATTGCAGTGGCAGTTACGAACCCTATGTTTACCGGGTTCAATATCGTGAGTCAGAATTAAGTTTCATGTGTCGACTGCTCGAAGCCGAAGGTATATTTTACTACTTTGAGCACACCGAGGATAAACATGTTTTGGTACTAGCAGATGACTCCCAAACGCTAAAACCGATAGAGGGCGACACAAACCTGCCTATCATTCATGAAAAAGGGGTGGTAAGAGCCCCACATATATTCCAATTTAGATACCGTGAATCGCTAACGCCGGGTAAAGTCACCCTTAGAGATTACAACTTCGAAAAACCCCGGTTAAAATTGCAATCTGAAAAAGAAGATGAACAATATCAAGACCGAGAGATATATGATTATCCGGGTTGGTTTGCCAATAAAGGACGAGGCGACAGCTTGTCTCGTTTACGCTTAGAATCCAGAACCGCCTTTAGAAAAATGGGCTCGGGCAAAAGCTCGGTCAACCGAATGACACCGGGTTATCGTTTTGACCTAAAAGATCCGAAAAGAGACCAATTGAATATTGAGTATTTAATTACCCGGGTTGAGCATAAATCTGCGCAACCAGGGGTACTAAAAGCTCGGGCCACTACAGAAGGCAGCCGGTATGTAAATACCTTTACTTGTATTCCTGCGCAAGCCATATTCAGACCAGAGCAAAAAACACACATACCGATTGTTGAAGGCTCACAAACGGCAACAGTGGTGGGTCCGAAAGGAGAAGAAATTTACACTGATGAGCATGGCCGGGTAAAGGTGCAGTTTCATTGGGACAGGTTGGGTCGAAGTGATGAGAAAAGCTCCTGTTGGATCAGGGTCAGTCAATTATGGGCTGGCGGTGGTTATGGTGGATTTTTTCTGCCACGTATAGGTCAAGAAGTGATTGTTGATTTTCTTGAAGGCAATCCCGACAACCCCATCATCATAGGCCGGGTGTATCATGGTATAAACAAAACCCCCTATAACCTGCCTGCCGAGAAAACCAAAAGCACGATAAAAAGCAACACAAGCAAAGGCGGTAACGGATTTAACGAATTCAGGTTTGAAGATAAAAAGGGCGAAGAGCAGGTATTTATCCACGCCCAAAAGAACCAGGACATTCGCGTTAAAAACAGCCATTTTGAATCGGTCGGCAACGAACATCACCTTAGCGTAGGCAAAAATCGGTTCGAATTTATCAAAGAAAATGACCATAAAATGGTGGATGGCGATACCCTGATAAAAGTCAAAGGCAACGTCAACAACCTGAACGAAGCTGACCTGTTGCAAGAAACCACGGGCAACGAAAGCTACAAGGTCGGTGGCGACCGAATGCAAGAAGTTACAGGGGCAGAGCACCTAAAAGCCAGTCAGGACATAAACATAGAGTCGGGCATGAACTTTGGCGTAAAAGCGGGCATGAATACCGAATTGAAAGCAGGATTGAAAATCAACCTGACG
>JABSOG010000238.1 GCA_013216025.1 Algicola sp.
TGAATTCTATAGAGAGGCCCAGAACGATTCCCGATGTGCAGCATCGTGGGCTGTAAATGATGCTACCTGTGTTCGATTATAATGCTTAACCGAGTAACCCTCATTATTGCGCTGCTACTATGCAGCGCCTTGGCTTATCGCTCTTATTTGGCTGATCACAGCGATAATCCAAATACAGCAGTCCCGACTCAAGTAAGTAACAATGAAACAAGGCAGACAAGCAAGCATTTAGTTGAGTCAAGTCATACTCAAGCACCACAAAGTTCACAGCCAACCTGTGCCTCGCCACTTTACGTATCAGATGTGTTAACCAATACCAACCAATATGATACTCACTCTTTAATAAGTTTATTACGCTATTTCAAAGAGGAAAAACAAGACACTGACGAGGTAAGAGAGATATTAGAGTATTCAGGTCTCTATGCGCAACAAGTTGTCGACGAAGCCGCGCTGGTTTTTGAACCACCAGCTTTGCTAACCCAAAAAGTAGATGACACGCAGATTTCGGCCAACATAAAAAAAATAGAATATTTCAACGGGGATTATCCAGCGTTGGCCAGTGCGGTTGAGCGCGGTGATTTAGATGCAAACATCGATTTATCATTCATGCCAGGACAGCCTTTGTCCGTTGTAGACTATTTACTGGTATACGGAGGGAAACGTCCTGATATCGCTGTATTTAAGACATTAATTGAAGCGGGCGTTCCTATACGACCAAATACAGTTATAACGGCATCCAAGTCGAAGATACCGACTGTTTTGTTGTCTTTGATGCTACAACATTTAAGTGATTCAGACCGTGATTATCAGTACCAATCCTTTTTGGACCGCAAGTTTAATTACACCTACACAAGCTACGCCGCGCGACATTCAACACTCGCATCGCTTAAGCTTATTTTGGCAGAACCGCTGGGCGATAAATCAGACGCCATTAACGCACTGTTAAAAGCCAAGTTGGCCGATGATAAAAAACCAAAGTCGTTGGATATTGAACGAATAGCCAAAACCAATAAATTATTCAACGACAAACTAGAGCTATTGTTTGAGCACGACATACCGGTAGACCCGCAGCTTGCATCAGAAGTACTTAAGAACACCAAAGCCTTAAACGAACAAAACCGGGCGTTAATACTCACCGCCAGCAAAAGTACTGCGCCAGAGCCATTCTACGCCGGTGATGCAGTGTTAAAAGTCAGGGTGCTTGAGTACGCCACTGCGCTGAAAAAAGCCCACGACCTGTGGCCAGAGTTTATTTTTAGTTATGATGCAGATTGTCACAAGGTAGCGGCAAATTCACACTATCGGTTTGATAATTTGATTGATAAATCTGTCATCAACGATTTAATGAACAACAATAAAACAGCTAATAAACAAACCCAAATTAACGCAATCAAACAGTTAGGTGATATATATGTCGATTGGTATATCAAAAACTACACTTGGTCTGAAATGGGCAAAGACAAAACGGTCAAACCAGATAGAACAAATCACGAATTAGAAGAGATAAAAGGTACCATTAGAAGTCATATTGCTTTTGGCGAGTGGACAAAAATAAGTGATATTTTGACCTCGAATGCAATCCCGCTGGACTACGTTTATAGCAAAAATAGGCATTTAATCGAAAGTAGCATATTTAGACAACCACCCCAACATGTGCTTTTTGACTGGTTTAGCCGAGGTGTGCCGATACGAAATTCAACCTTAGATGATTTGATATCGATAGATGAATATGCCGAGTTTACTTTTGAATTAATAAAAAACGGCAAGCTCATCAACAAAAGCCGAAAATCAATGATTTTTCAGGCCGCCAGAAATGCCAATTTGCCACTGCTCAAATTATTGCTCAACCCTGCGCTCAACAACGAAAGCTATAACCACAACATTGGTCTGAGTGCATTAAACTGGACCTTGTTAAATTATAACGATGACTTGAAGCAACAGTTGGCGTTATTGCAGACCAAGTAACAGCAGATTCAGCTTTTGACGGTTAGTGGCATCCTAGATTTACAAGACAAACATCTGATTTACAGCTTGATTACTTTACAATCTCTTTTGATACGATTATTATACACACCGTTGATTGATTTGTAGTGTTTTATGGGAAGTTGTAATGAGCGCCGTTCAAAAAGTTATAAAAGTTCAGAGAGTTATTTTGGCGGCTTTGTGCCTGCCCGCTTTAGTCTTTGCCAAAAGCAATGTTGTTGGCTTTGATGAAAACCTCAATGACAGTTATATCGCCTTGGGTGATGTCACTCACGTATCAGCAAGAGTCACTCAAACTTTTACCGTCGAAACCTGGGTAAAACCGGCCTCTTTTCAATCTTGGGGTGGCATGATTGGCGCCTTCCAAGACAATGGTTCTACCGAACATGGCTGGGTACTTGGTACCAGTTGGTCGAACCGATTCAGTTTTGGCCTAGCAACACAAGGCGGTGACGGCCTCACCTACCTTCGTTCAGACAGTGCTACTTGTGCCAGTTTTGATGTAGATACCTGGTACCATGTCGCCGGGGTTTACGATGGCGCGCAAATGCAACTCTACGTCAACGGCACTTTATGCAACACATCCACCGCCCAATCTGGCGCTATCGACTATCCACCGAGCGCCGACTTTGTGCTCGGCATGTACAAAGATGATGACGAACACAACGCCTTAGATGGACAAATGGCCGAAACCCGCCTGTGGAACGTAGCCAAAACAGCGCAACAACTAAAAGACGCCATGAACACCCGCCTCACGGGTGACGAAGCCGGACTGACCGGTTATTGGCCGCTTAATGAAGGCACTGGCACAACAACCGTCGACAAAACCGCTCAACCATTGACAGGTCAACTTAGTCAAGTCACATGGGGTACATCATATTTGCCCGTAGTCGATGCTCTGCCTGCAATCCAAACCCCTGTGGACATAAACGTACTGTCTTTGAGCACAGAGTACGTACACCTTGGTGATGTCAGCGCAGTAAAAACCTTGATCACCAAAGCATTTACGGTCGAATCTTGGGTTAAACCCAACAACTTTCAGTACTGGGGCGGCATATTAGGCGCTTTTCAAGACAACGGCTCTACCGAACACGGCTGGGTACTTGGCACCAGTTGGTCGAATCAGTTCAGCTTTGCGGTGGCCAGCGAAAACGGCAATGGTCTAACGTATTTGCGCACCGGCGGCGATAACTGCGGCAGTTTTGATGTCGATACGTGGCATCATGTAGCGGGGGTTTACGATGGCAGCCAAATGCAATTGTATGTCGATGGCATATTGTGTAATACCAGCACTGCCCAGTCTGGCGACATCGACTACCCGCCCACGGCAGATTTTGTGCTCGGTGCCTACAAAGACAATGACGAACAAAACATCTTTGATGGTCTGATCAGCGACACCCGAATGTGGGACGAAACACGAAGTAAACAACAAATACGTGACAGTATGGGCTTACGCTTGACTGGCACTGAGCGTGGACTGGTGGGCTACTGGCCACTAGACGAAGACAGCGGCACCGTAATTGTCGACAAATCAAGCAGTCAACTGAATGCGCAACTGGGCCAAATCACTCGGACCACAGCAAAATTGAGGCTCACTGACCTTGTTTTGACCACCAACCCGGCCCCGGCAACAGGCTGGCGCACGCAGGGCCCATTGGTCCTTTCGCCAGACGGCAAACCCTTCACCATCAAAGCGATTAACTGGTTTGGCTTTCAAACCCAGCGCAATATCGTGCATGGCCTATGGGAGCTCGACTACCTGAGTCAACTAGACAACATCAAAGCGCTGGGTTTTAACACCATTCGCCTGCCCTATGCCAACACCACACTGGCAACCAACGCCAAAGTCACCGGTTATTTGGCGAGTGGCAACTCAGATTTTATCGAGGATGTAACCCCTGCCCTGCTGGCCATGGACATTTTTATTGATGCCGCAGGCAGCCGGGGTTTATACGTCATATTAGATAGGCACTCGATGCAGGCAGACATAACCGATCCGCCACTGTGGTACAAAGACGAAGTCAGCGAATCGCATTGGCTGCGAGATTGGGCATTTTTGGCCGACCACTACAAAGACAATCCGTACGTTATTGGCGCAGACTTAAGCAACGAACCCTACGGCACAGCGACATGGGGCACCGGCCACCCAATGACCGACTGGCGGTTGGCGGCACAAAAAGCGGGTAACGCCATACTGGCCAACAACCCCAACTGGTTGATTATTGTTGAAGGCATTGACTGGAGCGATCACTTTTTTGACCACAAAGACAGCCTCGAAGGCGGCGTTGATAGCTATCCGGTGGTGTTAAATATCAACGACAAAGTGGTGTATTCGCCCCACGAATATGGCCCAGATGATTCGGGTTACACCCATGACTGGTTTACCAACACCACCACTTACGCACAAGCCAAAGCCCGCTGGCTAAACAGTTGGGGTTACATTATCGAGCAAGGCCTTGCCCCGGTATTAATCGGTGAATTTGGTGGCCGATATGTCGACCAGTCGTCGACTACGCCCTTAACAAACTCAAGCCTGACCCAAGGCGATGCGGCCAGATGGTATGAATACATGGTCAATTACATCGACGAGCAGCAACTGAGTTTTGCCTACTGGGGCTGGACACCCAACAGCACCAACTCAGGCGGCATTTTAGGTGATGACTATGTAGTGATCCAAGCCAAAGTCGATGCATTGGCCCCACTACTTGGCACTGCACCCAGTCTTTCAATCAACAATGATTGGATCACCACCAATGAAGACACCCCAACGGTTATGTCGGTATTAGACAATGATTATGACCAGAACGGCGGCACTGTCTCGGTGATATCGGCAACCAGTGGCCTTCATGGTCAGGTCAACTTGCTCAACGGCACGTTGAGTTATCAGCCCAACAGTAATTATTGCGGTGAAGACACTTTTGGTTATACCGCAGGCACTGGCGGCGTGATTGACAGCGCAACCGTGCAACTCACCGTTAATTGCGTGAATGATGCGCCGGTAACTGTGAATGATACTGCACAGGTTGACGAAGACGGCACAGTGACGATTGACGTATTGACCAATGATAGCGATGCCGATGGCGACACTTTGAGCATTGAAAGTGCGCTGGCCAATAATGGCGTTGTCGATATAAACAACGCCAGCCAACTGGTTTACACACCCATCACCGATTTTAATGGCACAGACACCATCACCTACCAGCTTGTTGATGGCAATGGCGGCCAAACTCCCGGCATTGTCACAGTTACAGTCACTTCGCAATCTGAAGGTCAGCTTAGTCCACCACAAATAACCCCTGTCTCGGGCACTTATCCAGCGCCGCTAACAGTGACCATTAGCCACAACGATTCAGCGGCCATAATCGAATACTCGCTCGACAATATCAGCTGGCAAACCTATGGACAAACCCTGTCACTCAGTGAAAACAGCAGCGTTTACGCGCGCGCCAAACGAAACGATTACGGCGACAGCAATGCAGTAACAGCGACTTATTCTCTAGAAACAGAACCGCCGACAGATACCGAAAGCCCTACGGATGTGCGAGTGCCTGATGACTTAATCGCTGTTCAAGGCAGCACATCGACAATTGTTAATGTCAGTTGGTCTGATACTGACTTGGAGTCGGTCGCTTATTTCGATTTACAACGATATACATCGACTGATGAATTTGCGGTGTCTGTCATTGCTGAACAAGGTTGGGTCACCGTAAGTGATAGTGACAGTGAAAAGACTGCTTATAGCTTTGTAGGTGTCAGTGGACAAACCCATTACTATCGCGTACGAAGTTGCAATACAACTCGCAGTGCTTGCAGCGAATATAGCTCGATTGTCAGGTTTTATGCGGGAAGCGATGCCCAGTCACCTTTGGCACCTTCGGTAAAAGTTACGCCATCAGAGCTGGCCAGTTCAACCGCTGTTGCAGCAATCGCGGGCCAATTAAGTGTCAACCCCGGAGGCAGTGCAGTTTGGTCAATGCCACTTGCATTGCCAATCGGCATTGGCGGATTTAAGCCTGCCATTGGCCTTTCTTATTCAAGCCTTGCAACTAACGGCGCAATCGGCGTTGGCTGGCAACTCAGTGGTTTGTCTCAAATAAACCGGTGCAACCGATACCTTGAACAAGACGGTTATTATCAAGAAGTGACGCTGACAGATACTGATGCCCTGTGTTTTAACGGTCAGCGGCTTATTTTGGTCAGTGGCACGGCATTTGAGCACGGCGCCATATATCGCCCCCAGATGGACCCGACACTGGTGATCAGTTATCAAGTAGAGCAGTCCAATCAATATTTCAAACTGCGTAAACCCAGTGGCGAAATTAGTTACTTCGGCGAAACCGACGACAGTGTTGTTAGTGATAACGATAGTAATATCAACTATCAATGGTTACTCAACCAGCGTAAAGACAGTTACTTCAACACCATTGATTTTTCCTACACTGGTAACAATACAACGCTCAGGCATATCGACACCATTAGCTATGCCGACAACGTTATAGATTTTCAATATCAAACCCGTCCAGATGGCGCCAAGCGATACAACAAAGGGACTTTGATTGTCGATGACCAGCGTATGAACGCGATTGTGATAAGTAACCACGGACAAATGGCCATCAACAGCTATCACTTTACTCATCAATTAAGCCGGTTTAGTTCGCGTAGTCTGTTGACACAAATCAAACGCTGTAACGGTACAGAGGATGGTACATGCCAGCAACCAACCACTTTCACCTATGAAGATAATGTACCCACTGGTTTGGCAGCACCAAGTGAAGATATTGTCGTTCCTATTGCTGCCATGTTTGGTTTTGACGCCGGGGACGAAATAGCAAACGGACCATCACTTAAATTAATAGATTCAAACGGTGATGGATTGTCTGAATTGGCTGTATTGGCCGGATTGGATGAACAATACACCATTAAAAACCTGATAGTTAACGGCAACAATGCAACCACAGGTACACTTGAATTGAGCGGCCTATCGGTAGCGCAGTCAATACAGGTTGACTGGTGTGACTCTGGTGCCTTGGACTTCACCAGTTACCGCACCTATTGGGAGGTTACAGATTTAGATGGAGACGGTGTCGACGAGCTGACCATTGATGATCCTGCAGGCAGGCCAACGATTTACGTCGATTTGGATGGTGATGGTTTACAGGATGATTTTGCTGCTGCAGAGGGCTTGATGGGAGATCTGTATAGCGAAATTGATGACGATCACTGTGATACCGAAATCACGCCTCAGTCAGTTGTCGACTTTAACGGCGATGGTTTAGTTGATCGCACCTTGGCGGTTAGCCAGTCTTGTACAGACCCAGATGGTGGCACAACCTCTGCGGCTTTTTCTTATCAACTTAAAAACACCACGGTGGGCAATACATTTTCAGAGCAGTATCTAGACCCGGATGAAGGCGCCAGAAGTTCCAGGTTGAACAGTCTCTTTTATAGTAAACTGCGAGGCGACATCAATGGCGACGGTTACGCCGACTTTAACAATATGTGCGGCACGGGCAAAGGCCTAGGTTTAACACACTGCATTGATGACAATGGCATAGATGAATACCCCCATCAATCGCCCGCTGCTTTGAAAAAACTAGGCAGCTATTACGACATCAACCGCGATGGTAAACAAGACTTATTGTATTGGGAAAGTGGCACGTTATACGCAAACATCAGCACTACTGGCCCCAAACAAACGATTGAATTGGGTGATTTTGCTGCGCCAAACTACTTGTATACCTCTTCAAGAGAAGCATGTGACGCAGGACAAAAAACACCGACAGGCCAAGCTTTGTGGGCCGATTTAGATGGTGATGGCTTACCCGCCTTTATTTACATGGATGGTGCGACTAACACAATCACCATTCGCCCAGATGCCAACACGGCCAATAAACCCATTGACGTTTTAACTGCTGTCGATAACGGTTTGGCTTTAACACAATCGGTTGATTATCTACCATTAACCGACAATACCGTATACCAAAAATATGACGATGCCCGAACAATCGATTGGGGGGCAGATACTTCAGCGGTATTCGATGCCAAAAACGGGCCTTATGTGGTTTCTAGATTAACCTCGAATCAAACCAGCATTACCTATGCCTACGAAGGTTTGCGTTATCAAGCTGGTGGTGTAGGCTCGCTGGGGTTTGCCAAAGTCAGTGACACTAACCAAAACACGGGTATCACCAAGACGCAGTATTATAAACAGCAGCGTTATTTTAAAGGGCGTTTATACAAGTCTGAACAAGTCCACAGCAACGGTGCCACACTTTCCTCTATGGAAGTGACGCAATGGGACCATCGCAGCTTTTTAAATGGCAAACTACATCAAATCGAAGCCAAAAACACCACAACAACCCTTTACACCATTGATGGCAATGAAGGTAATGAAGGGGTTGTCGGTGCGGTTGCAACGCCATTAAGCACCACCATTAGCAGTCAAACCCTAACAGATGACACGACAAATTATTATGCCAAACGAACCAGCACAGTGATGGTCAAAACAGATGAGGCAACTGGCAACGAACTGACCGTCACTAAAACGTTTGTTTATGATAGCGAAGACATCACTAATTGGCACATTCAAAGGCCGACCAACGTAACCACAGTACACAACCTTATGTATGCCGACGACACTGGGACATTGACCGAAACGGCGAAAACGGATACCAAGCAGCAGCAACAAACCTATGCATACAACGTTAAAGGACGTATTGGGTACCAAGAAACAGGCCCAAGTAGCAGTGCACCTACTTACCTCAAAACAGCGTACATTTATGGCTTGCACGGTAACCTTACTACCACGACACAATGTAGTAATCATTATGCCGATAACTGCGGCACTAGGGACGTACCGCAAGATACTGACACTGACAAGTACAAAGTGTTTAGCCGCAGTATTACCACGTATGACAGCGATGGGCGATACGCCGATTCAATCAGTAACGGCCTGTTCGACGTAACCAAGTATCAAGATCACAATACCTTGGGCTTACCTGAAAAAATCGTTGATGCCAATGATGTTACCCAGTACTTAGGATATGGTGCCTTTGGTCGGGTTTATTTCACCGGCTCTGACGATGGCAGTTATGCCCAAACGACTTATGCACTTTGCGACACTGAATGTCCGGCCAGCGCAGTTTACAAAGCCACTAATACCACACCGAACGCCCCTGATAGCAAGGTGTTTTATGATAGGGCGGGCCGTGAAGTTGCGGTACAAACCCAACTTGTTAACGGCAACTGGAGTCAAATAGTAAAGCATTATGATGCCAACGGCGCACTAGTCAGCCAAAGCGTGCCACACCAGATAAGCTTGACCGAGGCCGATGCAGTCGAATTTGATTACGACGACTTGGGTCGCAAGTACCAAGAAACTGCGCCAGACGGTATAGTAAAACAACTCAGCTGGTCGGGTTATGTTGAAACCACTAAGGTCACAGGCTCGTTTTCAGGACAATACAACACCACCACAGCGGCCATTAACCAAACGACAAAACGCACCCTCAATGGATTTGGCCAGCTGCGCACAAGCGAAGATGCCAACCAAAAATTCACCAGTTATCAGTATGGTGCGCTGGGTAATTTGGTATTGGCAACCAATATCGACGCAAAGCAAACCCAAATTGAATATGACCATTACGGTCGCAAAATTTTTATGGATGACCCAGATAAAGGCGAGATTTACTACATCAACAATGCCAAAGGTACCGTGGTGCAGCGAATTACACCAAGTAATACCGAGAGTTATTACTTTGATGCTGTCGGCCGACAAAAAAGGATCACAACGACTTCGCCAGCAGGCGATCATACTGGTGAGTTTTACTATTCCAACGCTTTACTGGCGCGAGAAACAGGCACTGAGGGTGTTGAACGGCAGTATTATTATGATCCGCTGGGCAGAGTCAGGCAAGTTACTCACTTAATGGACGGGCATGAATGGCAAACCAGCACGACTTACGGCCCGTATGGCCGGGTGTTCCAGCAGTTTGATGCAACCGGACACAACCGAGGCGTACAATACACCTATAAAAATGGTTACAGTAAAACCCTCATCGAAGCCAGTGATACCAGCAAGGCCTATTATGATGTCACCACCATGGATGTTCGGGGCAACGTAACAGGGTGGACATTGGGCAACACCCACACCGGCACTGCTGCATACGACAGCCAAACCGGCTTTTTACAAAGCTGGTTCG
>JABSOG010000024.1 GCA_013216025.1 Algicola sp.
GCGAAGAGGTCGAACTGTGGCGGGTGGATTATGAAAAGCAATTCAAACGCTTTTTGCGCGTGCCCCAGCCGCAAATTCAACGGGTAAAAACCGAAGTGGCGTTGTATCCCAAGCAAAGGCGTTACGAAGTGACCGGCCAATATACCCTGATTAACCGTCAAAGCGTTGATGTGCATGAGCTTTTAGTCAGCCTTGATAAAGACATTACTGTGCTCGAAATGACGGTTGAAATTAATGGACAAAAGCAGGCAGCACCTGACGATCACGCCGAATTTGGTGCCTATCACGTTAAATTGAACTCGCCGTTGCCTCCGGGCCAAACCCTGCAATTAACCTTTAAATTGCAACAGCAGCAGTCTGGTTTTGGCCAGTTCAGTAGCTCTGAGCTAGTCACCGACAACGCCACCATGTTATATGCGGGCAATCGGTTTCCTGTCATTGGTTATATCGAACAAATGGAATTGGGCAATGATACACGCAGGCAAGTACACGGCTTGCCAGCACAAGCGTTACCGCAAGTGTTAGAACAGTCGCTGAAAAGCAAGCTGGAGACAACTCGTCCGTTTGTTGAGTTCGAATCAATAGTGTCTACAACTGCTGAGCAAACAGCCATTGCCAACGGCACATTACAACGCCAGTGGATTGAAGGCGAGAGGGCGTATTTTCACTATAAAACCGATGCGCCCATTCGTAATGAACAGGTGTATTTGTCGGCGGAATATTCTGTCGCCAAAAGTACAGCGCAGGGCATTGATATTGCAGTGTATTATCATCCCGCGCATGGGGTGAACGTGCCGCGAATGCTCAATGCCATCGAAGATTCGCTGGCTTATCAGGTGTCGCAGTTTGGGCCGTATCCGCATAAGCAGTTCAAACAAGTCGAAACCGCCGCATATACCCGATTCACCGGTCTTGCTGTGCCCGGCATGACATTGATCAGCGAACACGCCGGTTTTACCTATGACCTACGAAATAGCGAAGCGCTTGACCAAGTGTATCGCCGAGGGGCGCACGAAGTGGCACACCAGTGGTGGGCGCACAAACTGGCCCCGGCAAAAGTCGATGAAGGCGCAGGCGTTTTGACTGAAACCCTGGCCCGTTACAGCGAATCGATGATCATGAAAAAAGTCTATGGCGAACAAATGGCGCTAAACTTCATCGAATACGAAATGGGTCGTTATTTTAGAGGCCGTGCTCGTGAAAGGAATGAAGAACTGCCGCTATATAGAGCACGGTCAGGTCAGCAATACCTGTTGTATTCAAAAGGCGCAGTGGCCATGTATGCACTGCAACATCAAATAGGCGAGGCGCGAATAAACCGGGCATTGAAGCGGTTGGTAGAACAGTACGCGTATCCTAATACGCCGCCAACCACTTTAGATTTGATTGCCTTGTTGTATCAAGAAGCGCCTGAGCACAAGGGGTTAATCGACCGCTGGTTTAAAGACATGATCACGGTTGAAAACCGTTTGACCAGCGCAGAGTATAAAGTGCTTGATGATGGGCTGTATGAGATTGAACTGGCGATTGAATTTAGTGAGTTTAGAGCCGCGTCGACGGGTGAAGATGTTTTGATTGATGATGGTTTGTTGGGCAAGCCCCAGCTTCTTGAGGTTGAGGTGGCGTTTGAGGGGGGAGGGCGTGTTGTTCAGCTGGTTAAAGTGAAACATGGTGCGAATCGGGTGACTTTGGTGGTTGAGACATTGCCTGTAAGGGTTAAGTTAGACCCTAATCGGTTGATGCTGAATAAGGCTTGGTTGGCGGGTGAGGGGGTTGTGAACACTCCCTAGTCTCATCAAGCAACAGTTGATAAAAAACCAAGTCTAGCCAGCGGTCAAATTTATAACCGGCATGTTTGATCCGGCTACACTCAACAAACCCCAGAGACTGATGCAAAGCCGCGCTGCCGACATTCTCGGCATCTACACCGCCAATCATGTTGTGAATGCCGTTTTGCTTTGCAAGTTTCACCAGTGCCGTTAATAACTGCTTGCCAATGCCTTTTCCTCGCGCGTCAACGTGGACATATACACTGTGTTCAACAGTGTATTTGTATGCCGGTTTGGCGCGAAAAGAACCATAGCTGCCAAAACCCATCAGTTCGCCGTTTTCAACGATACCAATAACCGGCCAGTCATTCTGCTTTTTATCGTCAAACCACTGGTTCACTATCGTCAAAGTTCTGGGTTGATACTCATACAATGCCGTTTCGTTGGCAATGATCTCGTTGAATATCGCCAAAACCTGATCACAATAGGCTCTGTCAATGTGCTGAACTTGACTCATTGGGTTTATGGATACTCGATGCCACAACCGCGAATGATGATGGTACACAAAAATTCGCTGATGTGCTCAACGTCTTCTTCTTCATATTCGCCACGGTTCATGATGGTTAAAATCTGGGTTTCAAAATCGGCGTAATGCTGAGTTGATGACCAAATCAAAAAAATCAAATGCACCGGGTCGACTTTGCTCATTTTGCCCTGCTCTATCCACAGCTCAAAGACTTTGGCCTTTTCTCTAACCCACTTGCGTAAGTATGTACGGGCGTAGTCTTTTAGGTGCTGAGCACCTTGAATGATCTCCATCGCAAACAGTTTTGACGGTCCTGGGTGGGTGAACGACATTCTGACTTTGGTTCGAATAAAGTGAGCTAACACTTCTTTAGGATCATCATCAACACTGATATCGCCCAATACTTCATCCCACAAATCAAGAATGTTTTCGAGCACCGCGTGAATGAGGTTGTCTTTATTCTTGAAATAATAATGGATGTTGGCTTTGGGCAAACCGGCTCTGTCGGCAATCGCCTGAATGGTGGTGCCCTTGAAACCGTTGATGACGAATTCATGTTGGGCAGCACTTAATATATGCTCTATACTTTTTTCCCGTATTTTGCCCGATTTTTGCTGCTTGTCCACGCCATTGGCGTTATTGGCGGCTTTCTCACCGGTATATTTGCTGCTGAAAGTGTCGGTTGTCATAGGTGTTAAGTGCCTCGCCATCTTAAAGTGGGCGTTGTTAAAGCGGACGTCGATTATACAAAAAAGTACGACCGGCGCACTAAATATATTTGCCTGATATTTAACCCTGACGCGAGACTGACCAATTGGTCAGGCTGATGTCGTAGTGGCAGTTACCAAACATTGTGCTTTTCGGTCTGTTTGTCTGTTTTATAGCCGGTGTGTTCGCCGTATTTGTGTTCAATATTGTAGGGTTAATGCCATTTTAATACAACAGGCAATTTTTGGCGGTTTTTTTAAATTTAGATTCGCCATCCGGACGTCTGAAGGTGAAGTTAATTAATTGTCAAATTGGGGTTATTGATTTTCTGACTCATTGTTTGGCTTTTATTGACTGTTAACTCACTGAAAATTAACGAAATATAACAAAAATAATTTTTCCTGACCAGTTGGTTACTTCTTATTTAGCACAAAAAGTAATCATACTGACCTTTTTAATTACTCCACGCTATATAAGCGGTCAATGCGTCAAAAATAAATTTACCTAAATATTGAATTCTGCAAAAAAACTGTTGAGTTAATGATTTTAATTTTATCGTAACTTTTTGATAAATAAGCAAAATATCGTTTAATGTTAATGTCATATTTATAGTCTATAGTTAATAGCTGCACAATGCGTTATGCCAATAAATTTTTTAAAAACTGACGTGAGATTACTTTTTTTAAAAAAAGTTCAAAAAAAGATGTCAAAATGTTAATAAATTCGTTTAAAATAGCGCCGTTATTCCTGACCGTTTGTTGCGTGTAAAGACTGTCGGAACGAATCATGTGAACACTGTACGACCCAAAAGCGTGTCTAAAGCGCTCTTACTAAAAGTAAATAGTGAGTTGAATAATAAATGGCTTGTTGAACAGCAGGTCAAATTCTCGAAAAAATAGGTACCAGGATGAAAAACTGTAAACTTAAACTGATAGCGGCTGCGGTAATGATGTCGTTAGGTACAATGGGCGCAGCCCAAGCTGCCGATACCACATCAACCATGCGTGGCAAAATCACCGGCCCCGAGGGGCAAGCGGCAGCCAATGTAAAAATTAAAGTTACACACCAACCTTCTGGTACTGTGACAGAATATGTAACCAATGGCTCAGGTGTGTTCCTCGCCCGTGGTTTGCGTGTTGGTGGCCCTTATACTGTTGTTGTCGATTCTGATGAATATGCCGATGAAACCAAAAACAACATCTTTTTACAGTTGGGTGACACTTATCGTTTAAAGACCAAACTTGAATCGGTCAACGTAGAACGCATTTCCATTTCAGCCAGCCGTATCACCGAAACCAACGGTGCATCGAGTATTTATGGCGCTAATATGATTTCTCGTGCGCCTAGCTTGAACAACGATTTAAAAGACATCGCTCGAATGAACCCGATGGTCACTATTCGTGGTAACGGTGAAATGACCATTGCTGGTGGTAACCCACGGACCAACAGTATTACCCTTGACGGTATTGGCATGAATGATGACTTTGGCTTGAACAAAGGGGGTTACCCAACTGAACGTTCGCCTATTTCTTTGGATACCATTGAGCAGATTTCTGTTGATGCTGCACCGTTTTCTGTTCGCAAGGGCGGTTTCTCGGGCGGTACTATCGACGCGGTAACAAAATCTGGTACTAATGAATTTGCAGGTACCACGTTTTATGAATTTACTAACCCCAATTATGCCGGTGATATTGTCACCAACTTTCGAATCTCAGGTTCTGAGAATGACGACGGTAACAATGGTTTCAGACAGTTTACCGACGGTAGTGCCGATTCGATTACCGATGAAACGACGTATTCTATGACCTTTGGTGGCCCAATCATCAAAGATAAACTGTTTTTCTTTACCAACTATGAGCAATATGACAAAACCTTGGAAATGGATTACGGTTTTAACGACCTTAATGCCGCCCACTCATATAATACCTCAGAAGAAAACTTCAACGAATTTTTACGCATCCTTAACGATGTTTATGGCTTGACCGATTCTTTGGGCGGCAATCCAAAAGACAAAGACCAAAAGTGGTTGATCAAGCTCGATTGGAACATCAGCGACGACCATCGCATGAACTTTATGTACTCGGGCAACAAAACGTCAGCCGAGAACAACCAAGGTAGTGGTGGTAATACGGTGAGACTCAAATCTGCTCGCTACGTTACAGAAACAACCATGGACAACTTTACAACTAAGTTCTTTTCTGACTGGACTGATAATTTCAGCACCGAAATGGGCGCCAACTTTAAAAACGTTCGTGCTGATCATATCACCAATTCTCAATTGGGCAGTATTCGGGTTGACGAATTTTTCCGTGGACCTTCTTATCAATTTGGTGCCGATGAGTTCCGTCACGCCAACGAATCAGAAACTGACACACTCAACGTTTTTTTCAATGGTGATTATTTGATGGGCGAACACAACATCAACTTTGGTATCGATATCCAACGGATGAGCCTATACAACCTGTTCGCTGAAAACTCTCGCGGTTCATTTGAATTTGATGACTTTGCTGGTTTCCAAAGCGGCACCATCGGTAACTTTGGCGGCAACTACGATTTCAGTTACGCTAACGCTTACACCAACAATGCTGCCGATACGGCTTACACGGCAACGCGTACTACCAGCACTGTATACTTGCAAGATACTTTTTATCTGACTGATGATATCGAAATTAATGCGGGTTTTCGTTACGAGCGTTTAAGCTCTGACGACAAACCGACCCTTAACGCCAACTTCGTGGATACTTACGGCTACGATAACCAACAAAACCTCGACGGTTTGGCTGTATTCATGCCGCGCGTTAGCTTTAAATGGTTTGTTGCCGACGAGTTGACCTTGCGTGGTGGTTTGGGTCGTTTCTCGGGTGGTGTACCAAATGTATGGTATAACGGACCTTTCACTAAAGATGGTATTACGCTAGTTGCTGCACCTGAGAGTGTGATCAACGATTATTTTGCCAATCTTGATACACCTGTTGATATCACTACAATTCCACAAGCGATTAAAGATTCAATGCAAGCGGGCGCGGGTAGCACTAACTACACTGACCCTAACTTCAAGTTGCCTTCAGATTGGCGTTTGCAGCTTGCTGCTGATTGGGTCATTGGTGACGGTTATGCTTGGACCAACGAAATCATGTATGCCAAAACTCAAGACGAAGCGGTTTGGTTTGACACCTCGTTGACGCCACTGGATGAAAATGGCAGCCTCAACTACGCAGCAGATGGCGTGCGTTTGATTCAAAGCAGCATTTATGACGGTGATAAGGCGCAAAACTTTGACATCATGATGACCAACTCTGATCTTGATGGTAAAAAAGTGATTTTTACCACTTCATTGACCAAAGAGTGGGATAACGGCATCAGCGTTTCGACCAGCTACACCAATCAAGATATCGACGAGAGCCAGCCGGGTTCTTCTTCACGTAACCAAAGTAACTACAAACACAATATTGGTATTAACCGTAACCAGGTTATGTCTACTACGGGTCACTACGAGCAAAAGCACACTTTCAAATTGACGTTTGGTTACAACACCGAATTGTTTGAAGGCTATAACACTCAAATCAACATGTACTTTGAACGTGCTACGGGTCGTCCGTTTAGCTGGACCATGAGTTCTTTCCGTGATGGGGATCTTGGTGACAATGAAGAGTTTTATAACAACAGTGCATATTTAGCGTATATCCCAAATGGTCCTGATGATGTCAATGTTGATTGGGACAGCTCAGTTGGTTGGGATGAACTGTCGCTGGTACTCGACAGCGCAGGTGTAAAAGCTTGTGGTTGTATTATTGACCGTAACACTGCGACTCAGCCTTGGGTCACCAAAATGGATTTGAGCATTAAGCAAGAAATTCCTGGTTTTGCTGAAGGTCACAAAGGACAGGTTTACATGACCATCTTCAACTTTGCTAACTTGCTGAATGACGATTGGGGTGTTGAAAAACGCCTGAGCTTCTCTGGTAAGAACTTGTATGACTTTGGCGGTTTGTCAGAAGATGGAAAATACAAGATTTCGCGTTTGTTTCAAGGCTACGATACCAATAATTACGATTTCTCAGACCTGACCTCATCGGCCTGGAGAATCAAAATGGGTGTACGTTACACCTTCTAAGTTTTTTCTAAACCTTGTTTGATTTGACACCTGCTTGGCAGGTGTCAAATGCGGGTCTGCGTTATGTTTTAACGGATATAGCGGCTGACCTTGTAAGAACACTATAAGAATGCGTAATACGCAAACATAGGACAAAAGACCTTATGAATAGTTTAATGAAAAAGGCAGCGCTGGCTTCAGCTCTGTCTTTTATCCTGCCCAGCACGGCGATGGCTGACATCATCATCACCGAATACGTTGAAGGCAGTAGTTCCAACAAAGCCATCGAAATAACCAACATGGGCTCAGCAGCCGTTGATATGGGCGCTGAATCTTATAAGTTGGCCATGTATTCCAATGGCAGCACTACCGAGCATGATGAACGTTTCATCGCATTGAGCGGTACTTTGGCCGCTGGTGCCAGTTACATTGTTTACAACAGCAGTGCCGCTGACGAATTTAAATTTCCAGACAGTGGCGCTGAATCGACCGTGACCTTTTACAATGGCGACGATGTCATTGTATTGGTTAAAAACGGCGTGATCACTGACAGCATCGGCACCATCGGCGAAAGACCGGATGGTGGTTGGTCAGATGCCAATGACGCTGATTTCAGCACGCTGAATAAAACTATTCGTCGTAAAGATGGTATCACTACGGGTGATGCGGATGCGACAGATGCTTTCCCTGGTGCCGACAACCAATGGGTGACTTTTGATCAAGATACCTCTGACGGTTTGGGTTGTTCAGGCGAAGCCGCTTGTAGTGGTGACGGTGGTGGTGATACACCAACAGAAACAGACAATATTTTGATCACCGAATATGTTGAGGGCAGTAGCTCAAACAAAGTGGTTGAGATCACTAACATGGGCACCGAGGCAGTCGACATGGGCGCAGGCAACTACCGGTTGCAACTGTACTCAGGTGGCAGCTCTACGCCACATGATGAACGTTTCATCGACTTGACCGGTATGCTTGAAGCTGGTGCCAGCTACATGGTTTATAACGAGAGTGGCGATCCAGAATTTCAATTCCCTGATAATGGCGCTTCTTCATCGCTGACTTTCTTCAATGGCGATGATGGTATCGTTTTGTTTAAAGACGGTGTGGTGATGGATAGCTTCGGTCAAATGAATGATGTCGATCCGGGTTCTGCCTGGACTGACCCGAATGATGCCGATTGGAGCACACAAAACAAAACTCTTCGTCGTAAAGCGTCTGTTACCAGTGGTGACACTGTAATTGATGATGACTTTCCGGGGAGCAACAACCAGTGGTTAGCATTTGAAATCAACACTGCTGACGGTTTGGGCTGTGCAGGCGAAACCGCTTGTGGCGCAGAACCTGTTGTCACAGAAAACGTTTTGATCACCGAATATGTTGAGGGCTCAGGCTCTAACAAAGCGGTTGAGATCACTAATATGGGCAGTGAAGCTGTTGATATGGGCGCTGGCAACTATCGCTTGCAACTGTATTCAGGTGGCAGCACTACGCCGCATGACGAGCGTTTCATTGATTTGACCGGTATGCTCGCCCCTGGTGCCAGCTACATCGTTTATAACGAAAGTGGCGACCCTGAGTTCTTGTTCCCTGATCAAGGTGCTAGCTCATCACTGACTTTCTTCAATGGTGATGATGGTATCGTATTGTTCAGAGACGGTGTGGTCATGGATAGCTTTGGCCAAATGAACGATGTTGATCCTGGCAGCGAATGGCTTGACCCTAACAATGCCGATTGGAGCACCAAAGACAAAACATTACGTCGTATGGCTTCTGTAACCAGCGGTGACACCAATATTGGTGACGACTTCCCGGGTTCACCTAACCAGTGGTTGGCGTTTGACATCAATACCTCTGACGGTTTGGGTTGTGCTGGCGAAATCGCTTGTAGTGCAATAACAGCCGGTGGCGTTGTGATCACCGAGTATGTTGAAGGCAGTGGTTCAAACAAAGCGGTTGAAATCTCTAACCTAGGCAATGAAGCTGTTGATTTGGGCGCGGGCAACTACAAGTTGGCGATGTTCAGAGACGGCAGCCTAATAGAACATGAAGACCGTAAAATCTTTTTGACTGGTATTCTTGAGCCGGGCAAAAGCTTTGTAATATTCAACGAAAGTGCCGATGCTGAATTCCAGTTCCCTGAAGGCGAGGGCGCAGCATCATCAGTGACTTTCTACAACGGTAACGATGCACTGGTATTAACTGCCAATGACGTGATTATCGACGTCTTTGGTCGTGTTGGTGAAAATCCTGATGGCGGCGTTTGGCTTGACCCGAACAACCCTGATTTCTCAACTGGCGAAAAAACATTACGTCGTAAAAACAGCGTAAACTCAGGTGATACCGTAGCAGATGATGCTTTCCCTGGTGAAGTTAACCAGTGGGCCGTATTTGGCGCAGATGTTTTTGATGGCCTAGGTTGTCCTGGCGAAAACGCCTGTACAGATGACGGTGGCGGCGAAGGCCCTGAAATTCCAGAAGCAATCGAAAACTACCTGTTGATCACCGAATATGTTGAAGGCAGTGGTTCAAACAAAGCCATCGAATTGTCAAACATCGGCGCGAACGATATTGACTTGTTCACCATGGGTTATCGTTTAGCCGCGTACAACAACGGCAGCACTCGTATATCTAACGCCCTTAACCTGTTCGGTTTGTTACCGTCTGGTTCAAGCGTGGTGATCCACAACCGTGATGCAGTTGACGAAGCGAAAAAAGATGCCCCACAAGGCATTGCTTCAAACGTGACCTTCTTTAACGGTGATGATGCGATTGTATTGACCCTTGGCGGCGTGATTGTCGACAGCATTGGCCGAATTGGTCAGCGTCCAAGCAACGAATGGACAGATGCAACGGATCCAACCTTTGGTACTCAAAACAAAACGATTCGTCGTAAAGCAGACGTTATGGTCGGCGACCACATTGCCAACGATGTATTCCCAATCAGTAACATATTGCCGAATGCCACCAACCAGTGGTTGACCTTCGAAATCGATACCTTTGATGGTTTGGGTTGTATGGGTGAATTGGCGTGTACAGGTTCAGAGCCTATGCCAACGGTTGGTGCAGGCGGTGGCGTTGCTATCGGTGGTTGTGTTAACTGTCCTGAGATCAGTAAAGTGGGCAATTCAGCAATGTTTGACGATGCAACATACTACGCTGATGTAATGGCCGCTAGCCGCGCTGATTTGGCTACTGCTTTGAACTTAGGTATTAGTAGCAGACATGTACCACTGACTTATGGCCAAGTATGGAGTGTATTGACCTTTTCTGATGAAGATCCAAGCAACACAGATAACATCATTGAGATATACACTGGTAACTCAATTGCCAAATTGGAAAATGGCAGCGGTGCCAACGCCAACAACCAAGATTCTTGGAATCGTGAGCACGTATGGTCGAAGAGCCATGGCTTCCCGGATGAAGCACAACTTGGCTACACCGATGCACATCACTTGCGTCCAGCTGACTGGTCAATGAACACCTTGCGTAGTAACTTAGATTTCGACAACGGCGGAGACGCGGTCGAAGAAAGCCCAATGAACTACAAAGACAGCGATTCTTGGGAGCCGCGTGACGAAGTTAAAGGTGACGTTGCCCGTATGATGTTCTACATGGACACCCGCTATAACGGCGCCGACGAAAGCATGCCTGATTTGGTTTTGGTAAATGAAATCACCAACACCAGCACCGTAGATGGCGTAGCCAAGTTCGGCGTGGTATGTACCTTGTGGGAATGGCACAAAATGGATCCGGTTTCAGCGATGGAAATGCAGCGTAACGATGTAGTATACGATTACCAAGGCAACCGTAACCCGTTCATCGACCACCCGTTCTTTGGTGACCAGTTGTTCGGCGACCCATGTACTATTCCAGTGATAAGCATCAACGGTCCATTGGTTGTTAATGAAGGCGACACGGTAACAGTAGATGCCAGCGGCACTACCGATGTAGACCCGGCTAACTTGTCATTCCATTGGCGTCAAACCACTGGTGCTTTAATACAGTTCCAGTTCGATGCCAGAAGCATTAGCTTCACAGCACCGAAGGTTTCAGGCGATATCCCAATCAACTTCGAGTTGACGGTATCTGACGGCACCAACACAGTGACAGAGTCTTTCAGCATGGTTGTTGAAGATACCTCTGACAGCAGCAGCGTAGGTGGCTCACTGGGCTTCATCAGCTTACTGTTGTTGCCATTGGTTGGCTTGCGTCGCAGACGCGCTGCTTAATGGTTAAGTAAATGGTCATCTAGCGACTTGGATGACAATAGAAAAAAGGCTGCCTTCGGGTGGCCTTTTTTGTTTCTACCAGACACCTCCAGCCGGGGTCAGTGCTTTTGAAGTTGGTGAACGATATCTTTTTCGTTCACCAAATTCAAATGCTTTGACCCCCTTGCTAGCCTCCGTACCACCGGCTTCTGGCGAAGCCTCAATCTCGCATCCACCGGCTTCTGATATGAGTTACACCAAAATAGCAGAGGCTTCGTTAGAGGCCGGAGGAGTGGAGGCTAGGCAACACAGCCGGATGTGGGTTTATATCATCGACGTATCAGGGGCCGGAGGAACGGAGGCTCCGCAAGGGGGTCAAAGCAATTGATCTTGTCGAACAAAAAAATATTTTGGTTCGACAAGGTCAATAGCACTGACCCCAGCCGGAGATGGCTGGTAAATTGGTTTATATCGGTGGTTTTTGGTGAATACAATCGACGTATCAGAGGCCGGAGAAACGGAGGCTCCGCAAGGGGTCAAAGCACTTGACTTTGTTGAACAAAATAAGATTTTGGTTCAACAAACTCAAGTGCACTGACCCCAGCTGGAGGTGGCTGGTAAATCGGTTTAGGTGGCTGGTAGATTGGTTATATCGGTGGTTTTTGACAAATTTCAAATACAAAAAAGGCGCGCAATGCGCACCATTTTTCAATTTATGACGTTATTTAAACGCGACTATTCAATTCGACCAGTAAAGCGATAACCTTCACCGTGAATGGTAGAGATAATCTCGCCTGAGGCGCCGTCAGACTCAAAATGCTTGCGGATGCGACGAATGGTTACATCAACCGTTCTATCGTTGTCACGCAGCTCACGGCCGGTCATGTGTTTGATCAGCTGTTCGCGGGTGAATATTTTGCCCGGCTCAGTCAACATCAAACGCAATGCGCGATATTCGCCTTTTGGCAAACGCTGTGAATCACCGCCAGGGGTGGCAAGGCAGCGGCTGTTTTCGTCCAGTTCCCAACCATCAAATTTGATGATACCGTCTTCGGTTTTGGGGCTTTCTGGCAGGCTTGAGGTACGGCTGATCAAGTTTCTGGCTCGAATGGTCAATTCTCTTGGGTTGAACGGTTTGGTGATGTAATCATCAGCGCCGATTTCAAGACCCAAAATACGGTCGACTTCGTTGTCGCGGCCCGTCAGGAAGATTAATCCCATCGGTCCTTTTTGGCGTAACTCACGCGCCAAAATAAGTCCGTTTTTGCCCGGTAGATTGATATCCATTACCACTACGTCAACTTTATTATTCGACAATTTCTCGTGCATGTCATTGCCATCGATCGCTTCTAACACTTCGTAACCTTCTGCTTGGAAAAGGTTAACAAGGTTGAGGCGGGTAACATCTTCATCTTCAACAATTAATATAACTGGGGTGTGCATAACGATACTAATCCTTTGCTGCAACTTTGGTAAATGGCAAGTAATAAAAAAGAAACAAACTAGCTGCAATTATAGGAGGCTTCTGCGTTGGAAACAAGGAAATAAGGCGGTTGAGGGGGATTTAATTACATTTATAATCAGATTTAGAAAAATAATTAGAATTATTTTAAAATTACCTTAATGGTTATGTCCTAATTGTTTAATCTGTTGGATTTTAATCGGTCCAGCGGAAACCGGCTACCGTATCTTCGGGCGACCATCAGGTCTTGTTTTTGCTGGGGGATTAACCACCGGAAAAACAATGTTGAATTCGATGCCATTGCCTATTTCGCTGAATATGGTGATTGATCCATTGAGCGCTTGTGTCACCAGATTGTAAACCAAATGCATACCCAGTCCTGAACCGCCTTCACCGCGCCGGGTGGTGACAAAGGGATCAAATATGCGCTTTTTAATGTCCTGTGATACACCGATACCATTGTCCTTGTAGATGAGCTTACATTCGTCATTGGTTACGGTGACAACGATGGTCATGGTGCCTTTTTCAATACCATCAAAAGCATGGATCAGCGAGTTCATCACCAGGTTAATTAAAATCTGGTTAATGGGGCCGGGCATACTGCGGACATTGATGGATGGATCGCAATCGACCACCACCACATGTTGCTCTTTCTTAAGATTGGGTTTTAACGACATTAGAATTTCGTTGATCAACTGCTCAAAATTGAACATTCGACTTTCTTCGCTGGATTGGTCTACCGCCACTTGTTTGAAACTGCTGATTAGCTCCGCTGCACGGTTAAGGTTACGATAAATTATACCGAGGTTTTCGGCACTCTCGTTGAGGAATTTGGCCAATTGCTTTGAACTGAGTTTTTTCGCTTCAAATGAATCGTTGATCACGGCCAATCTGTCTTGCATCAGCGTCGAAGCAGTTACGCCAAGCCCGATAGGGGTGTTGACCTCATGGGCAATCCCGGCAACCATTTGGCCTAATGACGCCATCTTTTCGGTTTCAACCAACTGGTTCTGATATTGATGCATTTTTTCGAGGGTATTGAGTAGTTCTTGGTTGGACTCTTTCACCGCCAGAGTGCGGTCGTTGACTTTTTGTTCGAGATTGAGGTTAAGCTGGCGCACTTCTTGTTCGGCAATGGCTTGTTTTGAGATGTGCTGCTGTATTCGGTCTAGCATTTTGTTGAACGCTCGGGCCAATATGTCGAGCTCGGTGATGTTGATGGTATCGACCTGAACTGAATAGTCTTTGTTCTTCGATACCTGGTGTACCGTTTTTAAGAATGATTCAATTGGATTGGTGATTTTGCGCTGCATTCTTAAAGCCAGTAAAAATGCCAATAACAATATCGTTAAACCGATGATGCTGTTGATCAGCAGTTTTTCGTTAATGTCATCTTGTAGCGGGTCGAGGCTGGCACGCAGATAAACGTAACCGAGGATCACGTCTTCTTCTTTTATTGGCCGGATCACTTCGACATTATTGGCGCTGAAGGTGGCTATTTGTAGCGCTTCGATTTGGTTGAATCTGACTGGGATAGGCGGAATGCCGAATTTGTTATAGCTGGAGAAAAAACCGGGTTCGTTGGTTTGTTGGTCAATTCGATAGATATGAATGTTTTCAATTAGGCTCGCGGCCTTGAAGGATTTGAGTTGTTCAGCTTCGGTTTCTGGGTCGTCAAAGGTAAGACTGGCCACTGAGCTGAAACTGATGATGTCAGAATAGGTCGCCAACTGACTGACCAATTCTGCTTTTTGGCGGCGAATGTCCAAAATGGTAGATGCAGCAACAGAAGCAATGAGTGAGATTGCCGATATGGCCATGACGGCGCCAATGAGTGCTTGCTTGACTGAATTTGACTTGTTTGTAAATGACGGCATTAACGCACAATTACCTTATCATCGATTGATAGTGTTTTTTTTCTCGTACTTGATCATATGTCCTATCCCATCAATTGGCAACTAATTGCACCGTCCGTGCGGTCATATTTTAACAGGGAAGGCGATTTTTTGCGTGGCGTTTAAAGCAAGATGCCCTGCACGGCTACAGTTGTTGGCCATTTCCGTGCAGATCATTGATCTTAAAGGTGGATCCCTCGCATTACTTGTGCCAGCGCGATTTGCTCGCTGGTCATATCTTCTTGTTTGATCGCTTTTTTGTCGCCTTTGGCCGCGCCAGAATCGTTAAACATTCTGAAGGTAAAGTTAAACAGTATTTCAGTCGCCTTCGGTGCGACTGCATAAAGCACATTAATAAAGGTGCCCAGACGGGTGGCAACACGTTTTGGTTTGTGAATAATGGCTTTGGCAATCAAATCAACCGCCTGATCTGGATTCAAGGTTGGGAAATAATCATAAATTTTGGTCGGGGCGATCATCGGTGTTTTTACCAGTGGCATATTGATCGTGGTAAAACTGACACCTGTGTCCGAATATTCGGCCGCAGCACAACGGGTAAAGGCTTCAAGTGCTGACTTTGATGCAACGTAAGCCGAGAACCTTGGTGAGTTGGTCAACACACCGATAGACGAGATATTAATGATGTGACCAAAACGTTTTTTGGTCATGCCAGGTAAAAACCCCATGATCAATTTCAAACAACCAAAATAATTCAGCTGCATACAGCGTTCATAATCGTGGAATCTGTCGACCGAATGTTCGACCGAACGTCGTATAGAACGGCCTGCGTTATTGAGCAGAATGTCAACCACGCCGTGATTTTCAGACACTGTTTTAATTAATTTGTCACAATCGTCGTTGCTAGACAAGTCGGCAATGTAGGTATAACAAGTGCCACCCATGTCTTCGACCAATTGTTTGGTTTCAATCAACCCTTCTTCTTTGCGGGCCACCAAAATCAATTTGGCTTGCGTTTTGGCCAATCTCAAAGAAGTCGCTAAACCAATGCCGGAGGTCGCGCCAGTGATCATAATAAACTTGTCTTTCACCGAACCACTCAGCGTTTTTTCAATAAACAAATCTGGGTCGAGGTTACGTTCCCAAAAGTCCCATAGAGGTGCAGCGTAAGATGCCAGCCTTGGTACTGTGATATTGCTGTCTTCAAGCGCTTTTTGGGTATCGCGGGAATCGAAGCGGGTGGGGTAGTTGATAAATTCCAATACTTGTGGCGGGATCTTCAGGTCTTTTAAAATCGCGCCTTTAATCCGTAGAATCGGTGGCAGCGACATAATCATATTGCGGATATAGGCCGGAATAAACCCGAACATTTTGGTGTTGATGCGCAAAGCCATTTTTGGCGCGTGACCGGCATCGGCAAAAATATTAAGGACTTCACCTATGCGGTTCGGTTTCGGATCGGTCAAATGGAAACATTGGCCAATGGTGTCGTCTTTGTGGCTGATATGGTCGATGGCATTGACCACAAAGTCAACCGGTACAATATTCATATAGCCGCCTTCAAAGCCGATGGTTGGCATCCAAGGTGGCAGTTTGTTGCGGAATTTTTGGATCATTTTGAAAAAATAATAAGGACCGTCAATCTTGTCGATTTCGCCGGTTTTTGAATGACCGACAACCATGCCCGGACGGTAAATGCGATACGGTATTTTACACTTTTTTCGAACAAGGCCTTCAGAGTCGTGTTTGGTACTAAAGTAGGGGTTTTTAAGACCTTCGGCCTCTTCGAACATATCTTCGCGGAATACGCCATTGTACAAACCCGCTGCGGCGATTGAGCTAACCATTTCAAAACAGCCTGCGTTGATGGTCATGGCACAGTCTATAGCGTTTTGAGTGCCTTCGATGTTGGCTTGCTGTTGTGCTTCGGCCTTGGCCGCCAGATCATAAATAGCTGCCAGATGATAAAAATGACTGATTTTGTCTTTCAGCTCGGCGACTTGTTTGTCGTCTAGTCCTAGGTTTGGTTGGGTAATGTCACCCACCACGGCTTTTATTCTTGCGCCTTTTTCGCCGCACAGCTTTTGCAGTTTTTGCAATTTTGGCAGTGAACTTTGGCGCACTACAACGTGGATATCCCCTTCACGTTGTAACAATTTTTTGATTAAGAACTTGCCGATAAAACCTGTGCCGCCGGTTACCAGATATCCCATGAAACACCTCTTTTATTGTTGGATACACGTCCAATACAGTGGACTGATACACATCCAATATAGTGGACTTTTACTATAAGTGAAAAAAAACGAATAAATTTCCTGTCGATTTGCTCGGCACCATAACACAGCGATTTAGAATACAGACTCTAATCATTAGATCGGATTACGGTTTCGTCATTTCGAAGCCAACGATTAAATTGCCAAAAAGTTTTTCGAGGTTAGTATGCGCTTTCTAATTTACCTTTGTATTCTAGGCAGCAACTTTTAGAGATAAACAAACAAATTAACCGCCTTGGAGAAAAGCTATGTCCACTACATCTAAATTAGATATGATCAAAGAAAACCTCAGTGTTGCCGAAGATGTTGCCCGCAAAATCTGGTTGGCCGGTTTGGGCGCTTATGGTAAGAGTGTCGATACTGTTCAGGATAAAGTTGAGAAGGTAAACGCTGACAGTAACCGCATATTTAATGAGTTGGTTGCTAAAGGTGAAGCCCTTGAAGGCGAAACGAAAACCAAGATTAAAGAAAAAACCGCTGTTGATCAACGCATTAGCGATGTTCGTAAGAAGCTTGGACTGGATAAAAGCGATAGCGATGTCAAGATTGATGAGTTGTCTAAAAAGATCGATGACCTGACAGAAATCGTTGCCAAGTTGGCCAAATAAACCGCTTTAAACAGGAGAGAAAACAATGGCGACCAAAGATAAAGTACAAAGTTTTGCCCGTAACGTGTGGCTGGCCGGTTTGGGCGCCTATGGTAAGGGCTCTGAAACACTGACCAACAAACTCGATAAGGCTTATGAAGAGTCTAACCAGTTATTCAATGACTTGGTGACCAAAGGCAGCGAAATTCAAACCAGCCTCGAAGCCAAAATCAAGGAAAAAAGTCGCTTTGAAAGCAAAGTAGACGAAGTACGTGAGAAACTGGGCCTTAACCAGAGCGATCCCGAACAGATTGATGCTTTAACCGCCAAGGTTGATGCCTTGACCGACATCGTCGCCAAATTGGCCGAACGTAAGCTGGCAGAACAGCAAGCCGAATTGGCCGCTGTTGAAGAAACTGCACAAGTTGAAGATAAACCTAAAAAAATTCGTAAGACCAAAGCAAAGGGCACTGACAGCAAAACGACTGACACTGCCGAATAAAGTTAACAAAGTGTGCAATAACAATATTTTGGGGTGTGCGATGGACTACATGCCCTTAAACTTGTGAATTGCTTGTTACAAATATAAACCCGCCAAAATTCAACAACATACCCCTCAATAACTGGATAAATTACAAGCATTGTCAATAATCCCTCGATTATCCGCTAAAATATCTTTACAATGCGCCTGATTTTGGCCCTTCGGAAAAAAGAATGAACAAACAAGTATTGCTGGTAGACGATAATGCCATGGTTCGGAAGATGCTGAAAAGCGTGATCTGTGCCGCCGGTTATGACATCGTTGAGGCGTGTGACGGTCTTGATGGATTAACCAAAGCCAAGAATAACTCATTTGACGCCTTTGTTATCGACTACAAAATGCCGGTGATGAATGGCACGACCCTGATCAAGGGGTTAAAAGAAATGGCACAGTATGCCGCCTTGCCGATGATTTTGTTGACCACCGATGATGGCGCGGAATTTGAAAATAAAATCGCGGCTATTGATAATATCGATGTCTTGTATAAACCGGTGGATCAAACCCGTTTACTTGAGTTGTTGCATCAACAAACCACTGAAATGGCGAACGCTTTGAGCGCCTAACGCAATTATACCCAAGTGACTCCCACTGAATCCGCATTCTGAGGTTACTTGGGTATACAAACCGCCGATTATGAATTATATTCACCAGCCCGTTATTTTATAATAATGGGCTTTTTTAATGGATTTTAAAGCCGTTTCAAATGGCCTTATATAATTACAGCACTTTAGCCTGTGTCTACTTGCCGGGCTGTGTGCCAACAAGATGAGTTGAACATGAGTCAAGAAATTTTAAAGAACATCAAAGATAGCATTAAAACGGTACCGGATTATCCAAAAAAAGGGATCATGTTCCGTGACGTCACCAGCCTGATGCAAGACCCACAAGCGTTTGCTCAGGTGATTGATTTGTTTAAAGCCAAATTTGAAAACCAAGGCATTACCACTATTGTTGGTACCGAAGCTCGCGGCTTTATCTTTGGTGCACCTTTGGCATACGCCATGGGCGTTTCTTTTGTGCCGGTGAGAAAGCCGGGTAAATTGCCCCGTGCAACACTATCACAGGATTACGCACTGGAGTACGGCACAGATACACTGCAAATTCACACGGATGCTATAAAGGCTGGTGATAGCGTTTTGTTGGTTGATGATTTGCTGGCAACCGGCGGTACCATGGATGCGACTGCACACTTGGTTCGTCAACTGGGCGGCACGGTGTTTGGTTCGGCCTTTGTGGTTACTCTGCCAGAACTAGGCGGCGAAAAGCGTCTGGCCGGCCTAGATGTCGATGTCACTTCGTTGATTTCATTCGAGGGCGAATAAGCGGTGGGTTATCAGGTCCTGGCGCGAAAGTGGCGGCCCAAGAGCTTCCCCGAACTGGTCGGCCAGGAACACGTTAAAAATACCCTGATAAACGCCCTTGAAATGGGGCGTTTGCATCACGCTTATCTCTTTACCGGGACTCGGGGGGTTGGTAAAACCACCATCGCTCGGATCTTTGCTAAAAGTCTCAATTGCGAACAGGGGATCACTGCTAACCCTTGTGGCCAGTGTAATGTTTGCCTCAGTATCGAGAAAGGGCAGTTTGTAGATTTGATAGAAATCGATGCTGCCTCACGCACCAAAGTCGAAGATACCCGCGAAATACTCGACAACGTACAATATGCACCGACTCAGGGCCGTTTCAAGGTTTACCTGATTGACGAAGTGCATATGTTGTCAAGACACAGCTTTAACGCCTTGCTCAAGACCCTTGAAGAACCCCCGCCGCACGTCAAGTTTTTACTGGCAACAACCGATCCGCAAAAGTTGCCCATCACCATTTTGTCGCGTTGTTTGCAATTTAATCTCAGGGCATTGCTGCGCAATGAGATCATTGAACATCTCAAGTATATACTGGGTGAAGAAACGATAACCTTTGACGAAGAGTCTTTACGTTTGCTGGCCAAATCGGCTGATGGCAGTTTGCGTGATGCCCTGAGCCTGACCGATCAGGCCATTGCTCAGTCAAAAGGTGGATTGACGGCGACATTGGTTAGGCAGATGCTGGGCACTATTGACCAGCAGTGGAGTGTTAAACTGCTGGCCCATATTGTTAATCAAAATCCTGATAAAGCGCTCGATACGGTCGAAGAAATCGCTCAATTCATGCCTGATTATCGCAATTTGATTGACCAATTGTTGTCACTGTTTCATCTGGCAGCGATGAGTCAGTTGGTGCCCTCGGTGGCCAAAATTGATGAAAACCTCCAAGCGTTTGTCACTCGTTTGGCACAAAAACTCAGCCCGCAAGATGTACAGCTTTATTATCAAATCTTACTCAACGGCAAAAAAGACCTTGAACTGGCACCTGACCCACGGATGGGGTTTGAAATGGTGTTGTTGCGTGTGCTGGCATTCCAGCCGCTCAATACAGTAGAACGCCCGGCCGTGGGAGATATCGTAAAGGTGGCGGCACCGAAACAAGCTGTTGAAGCCTTGCCAGTGCCCGATCCAAAACCAGAATCTGCACCTGCTCCTGCGCCAGTGTTTGCCATCCCGGCAAAAAAAAACACTGAAATTCGACCAACTGAGCTAAAACAGCCCACGCCAGCAGTTGAGCAGTCGCTGGAGACGCTGAACGAGCAGCAAAATACGCTGCTTTTTAGTGCCCAGCAACAAGGTTTTAAGCCGGTAGAAGCACCAAAGGTTGAACCGCAACCCGCCCGTCAGGCACCGCCAGAACCAAAGCAAGCACCACAACTAGAACCTCAGCCAATGACACGGCTTGAACCTCAACAAACGCCACAAATTGAACCGGCCCCAGTGCCGATGCAGACTGCGCCAGTTTCAAGCCAAAATGAACCGCCGCCGATGGAAGACATCAGCTTCAGCAATGATGACGAGCCTGATTATGGTTATATGGAGTTCGATCAAGGTACGTCAATGGGAATGGAAATGGATATGGCAGCCAACCCGCCGGGGATGATGCAAAGTGCCCGACCCTCATTGCCATCGATTGAACCGGTAGCCAAACCAACCGATGAAAACTATGAAGATCCGGTGGCTGCCATTTTGGCCAATCGCAATCTACCGATAGACAATATGTTTGGTTCAGGTGAGCAAGAGGCAAAGACAGAGCCTTTGCCTAATGGGCTTTTACCTAATAAGGAATTACAAAGCGAAAAAAAGCCGATAGCCCGTGACATTAAACCGGTTGAGAAGCCACGGGCAGCAGCGCTGTTTGAGCATAAACCACAGTCTGAGCCACCGTTATTTGAACAATCTCAAACCGAACCTGTTGAATTGGCACCTGTTGAGGTTGAAGCTGCACAGACGCCTGAACCTGCGCCACTAGAAGTTCAATCTCAAGCTGTAGAACCTCAAGCAGCAGAGGCCCATGAACCAGAGCCAACAGAAGTCGCTGTAGCCAGCCAATCGGGACTTCCTCGTTGGGCGGCAGATATAGATCAATGGGCGAGCCTGATAGAGCAAATGGGGCTTGGTGGTTTGGTGCGCTTGTTGGCGGTTAAATCTATGTGGCACAAAGAAGATAAAGTGGTCACACTGACGGTATCAAGAACCGAACAACACCTTGATTCACAGGGCCTGCGCGATCAGCTGACCAAGTCGTTAATTAGGGTATTGAATGAAGTGATTGAACTGGAGCTGGAGTTTACTGAAGAAGAATATCAAACCCCGTTCAACATTCAGCGAAAAATCGAAGTCGACCGTCTGGCCAACGCCAAACAACTGATCTATCAAGACCCGCTTGTCATAGCCCTGCAACAGCAGTTTGCAGCCAATGTTGATGACAGCTCTATTGCTGCGGTTGGATAAATAAATCGGCTTCGCGACAAACAAATAATGAAGGGGAATTAGGTGAAATATTTGCTATTGGTATTGTGTCTATTTGCACCAACCCTCAAAGCGCAAGACTGGCAAACATTGATGCGCCATCAAGCCACTACCTCACTTGAGCAGGCGCTTAAAGATGGCGACAAAACGCAATTCTTGCACATCAAAAAAACAATACTGACACCGGCTCAGCTTCAAAGTATCGGCAAACTGAAAAACCTCAAGGTGTTGAAACTCAATAAAACCGGCATAAATGTTTTAGGCGAGTGGTTGTACCAACTCGAAAACCTACAAGTTTTGGACTTGTCATTCAATAAACTGGGCGCATTGCCACCGGGTTTTGCACAACTGACCAAGCTTAAACTGCTGACACTTAACAACAATTTCTTTACTGACGTACCACCTGCAATACGCAATATGGCGAGTTTAGAAAAAGTCATGCTTAAAGGCAATGCGCTGGTGGCTATTATTCCTAAGGGAAAATATCCATTTGAGGTGGTTTGGTAGGCGTTAACTGCGCTAAGTCGTGGCGCAACTACCCCGTCACCAGCTTATTCAAATCACTGCCTTCGGGCACTTCAAGCTGAAACTGTTTGGCATCGGCAAAACCACGCATAAAACCGGGTCTTTTTGAGACAACAGACAGATATTGGCCGAAAATACCGTCCTGACACAAACCATACCCTCTGGCCCACATAACGTTGTGCGCGATAATACAATCGGCTGCAGTGAATTTCTCGCCACAGATGTAAGGTGCTTTTTCTAGCCGGGCTTTGAGTTGGGGTTCTATTTCATTGGTGAATTTGTCGGTGTAGCGGTCAAACGTCTTTGAGTCTCTGTCGGCCTCTGGCAATAAATGTTTGTGCATACGCAGTTGCCACAAAATCATATCCATCCACGAAGCACCAAAATACATCATATGCAGGTAGTCGGCCCGGGCCAGCGGTTGCTCATCGGCAAGTGGAGCGAGCTGTTTTTGCGGGAACATGTCGGCCAATAAGGCCACCATAGCACCACTTTCTAGCATCGTTTGGCAGTTGCCATCGGCGTCTATCATTTCAAGCACAGGCACGTTGTGGTTAGGGTTTTTGGCCACAAAATCATCTTGATATTGCACCCCTTGATACAGGTCTACTACTTTCACTTCAAAATCGTCTTCAAGCACTTCGTGTAACATCCATTTCACCCGGGCACTACGAGTAGCGGGGTAGTGATAGAGTTTGAACTTTTCGATTGTCATATTTGGGCCTCTTTTTATAAGATGCCGGTTAGGGTAAATCATTTAATGACGTAAAGTAATATCAAATCCATCAAATAATAGGCATAAAAAAACCAGCGGTAGGGTTGCTGGTTTTTTTACCGGTGGTTAACCGTATCGGTGTTGATTATTGTTGTTGGTCACCTTACTTTCTCTTGAACTTAAACTAATTGATTCGCTTTAAACATCCCGGGAGAGGGGGAGTTTAATTTTTCTGACGTTTGGCTAAACAGGTTTAGGGACCTTATTTGCTTTACGCTTCACAGTGGTGATAACAATATCCCTTGTGTAGTGCAAAAACTGTGAGCCAGTTCACGAAACGGTGATTAGTTTAAAGTAAATTGTCGCTAAATTGGTTTGTTGTTGGATTTTGCAGTGCCAATCTTAAACAAGGGCGAAGCGCTCCAAAGGAGTTTGTTTTAAAATCCCCCTTGAAACCAGTCAAAACGCCCAAATATAACCTCCAGTTAATCAATCTTGGCAAAGAAGAGACGTATTATGTTTAAAGGCGGTATGGGCAATTTAATGAAACAGGCCCAGGAAATGCAAGAACGCATGGGTAAAATGCAAGAAGATATGGCCAAAATGGAAGTGGTTGGCGAATCGGGTGCCGGTATGGTCAAAGTGACCATGATGGGCAACCACAATGTTCGTCGGGTTGAGATTGATCCTGCCTTGGTCGGTGACGACAAAGAAATGCTCGAAGACCTGATTGCTGCTGCCATTAACAATGCGGTTAGCCGGGTTGAGCAGAACAACAAAGAGCAAATGAGTCAAATGACCGGAGGCATGGAAATGCCACCGGGTTTCAAGATGCCTTTCTAAGCGAGACACTTTGTGAAATTTAGTCCGCTGGTCAGTGAATTAATCGATTCGCTCAAAGGTTTGCCAGGGGTTGGGCCAAAATCGGCGCAACGCATGGCTTTCCAACTACTCGAACGCAATCGGCAAAAGGGTGTTCGCCTTGGTGAATCGCTGCTCAAAGCGATGGACAAGGTGGGCCACTGTCGTTGTTGCCGCACCTATACCGAAGACGATTTATGCCATCTGTGCGCTAGTCCCAAGCGGGTGGGCAGTGGCATGTTGTGCGTGGTCGAGACCCCCGCAGATGTCATTGCTATCGAACAAACCGGTCAGTTTACTGGTCTGTATTTTGTTTTGATGGGGCATTTGTCGCCGCTTGATGGTATTGGTCCGCTAGAAATAGGCTTAGATGTGCTGAAACAAAACCTGCAGAACAATCAGGTCAAAGAAGTGATTTTGGCCACTAATCCCACAATGGAAGGGGACGCCACGGCGCACTATATCGCCAAAATGTGCAAACAACTGGATATTGATGCCAGTCGAATTGCCCATGGCGTGCCAGTCGGTGGTGAACTGGAGTTTGTTGACGGCACCACGTTGACCCACGCTTTTTCTGGTAGAAAATTAATATAAGGTTAAAAAGTAATTTAACCTTGAAAAAAAAATTATTTAGCCTTGAAAATACCATTTAACCTTGAAAAAAAAAATGGCAACCCCATTTTACGTTCATCGCAATGATATTCCCAGTTTCGGATTTAGCCGAACCTATGTTTTAAATAACAGTCGTTTTAAATAACAGACGTTTTAGATAACAACAGATAAAGAGGATTGACTTAACATGTCAGAAGTCGCTCATAAAGAAACCCATGGTTTCCAAACTGAAGTAAAACAACTATTAAACCTGATGATCCATTCTTTGTATTCAAACAAAGAGATCTTCTTGAGAGAATTGGTTTCCAATGCATCGGACGCTGCCGACAAATTGCGTTTTGAAGCCTTGTCCAACGGCGACCTGTACCAAGGTGACGCAGACTTGTGCGTTCGTGTTAGCTGTAACAAAGACGAAAAGACCATCACCATTTCGGATAACGGCATTGGTATGACCCGTGACGAAGTGATTGAGCATCTGGGCACAATCGCCAAGTCTGGCACCGCAGAGTTTTTTAACACACTCAGTGGCGATCAGAGCAAAGACTCTCAATTGATTGGCCAATTTGGTGTGGGTTTCTACTCTTCATTCATCGTTGCCGACAAAGTTGTCGTACGTACCCGTAAAGCCGGTACCGATGCAGATCAAGCTGTTGAGTGGGAATCAGCCGGTGAAGGCGAATTCTCTACTGCCGACATCACCAAAGAAACCCGTGGTACTGAGGTTACTCTGCACATCAAAGAAGAAGACTTGGATTTTGTAGACAGCACCAAATTGAAGGGTATTATCACCAAATACTCAGATCACATTGGTATGCCTGTACAAATGTGGAAAGAGCCACAGCCAGAAAGAGACGGTCCTAAAGGTCCAGACGGTGAAGATGGCGAGAAAATCGCAGCGATTCCGGGCGAGTGGGAAGGCATCACTAAAGCCACAGCTATGTGGACTCGTGACAAGTCTGACATCACCGATGACGAATACAAAGAATTCTACAAGCACATCGGTCATGACTGGGAAGATCCATTGATATGGAGCCACAACAAAGTTGAAGGCAACAATGAATACACCAGCTTGTTGTACATTCCAAAGAAAGCCCCTTGGGACATGTGGAACCGTGAACGCCAGCAAGGTTTGAAATTGTATGTCCAGCGCGTATTCATCATGGATGACGCTGAACAGTTCATGCCAACATACTTGCGTTTTGTTAAAGGTTTGGTTGATTCTAACGACTTGCCATTGAATGTTTCTCGTGAAATCTTGCAAGACAGCAAAGTGACTCAGTCGTTGCGTAAAGGCTGTACTAGCCGCGTCTTGAAAATGCTGGAGCGCATGGGCAAGAAAGACAAAGACAACTACCAAATTGTTTGGGATCAGTTCGGTCAGGCCATCAAAGAAGGTCCGGCAGAAGACATGGGTCACAAAGAGCAAATCTGCAAATTGTTGCGCTTTGCGACCAGCCATGACGATTCAGAAGTACAAAGCGTTTCTTTGGAAGACTACATTGGCCGCATGAAAGAAGGTCAAGATAAGATTTACTACATAGTGACTGATAGCTTTGAAGCTTCAAAGAACAGCCCACATTTAGAGATCTTCCGCAAGAAAGGTATCGAAGTGTTGTTGATGGCTGATCGCATGGATGAGTGGATGATGGGTCACGTCACTGAGTTTGACGGTAAGCAATTGCAGTCAGTTACCCGTGGTGAGCTTGATTTGGATAAGATGGACGATGAAGAAACCAAAAAAGCCCATGAAGAAACATCCAAAGAGTATGAAAGCTTTGTTGAACGCGTAAAAGAAGCCTTGGGCGACCAAGTTAAAGAAGTGCGTGTATCACAACGTTTGACCAACTCACCTTCTTGTGTTGTTGCCGGTGATAACGACATGGGTAGCCAAATGGCCAAATTGATGGAATCAATGGGTCAGGCTGCACCAGACACTAAGCCAGTGTTCGAATTGAACCCTGATCACGAACTGGTAAAATTGGTTGCTGACGAGCAAGACGATGTACAATTTAAGCAATGGGTTGAAGTATTGCTTGACCAAGCATTGCTTGCAGAGCGTGGCAATCTTAAAGATCCAGGTTCATTCGTACAACGTTTGAATGCCTTGATGATGAAGCTTGCTAGCAAATAAATCTGCTTTGCCGCTTTTTGTACATGGATGTACTTATCCTGCGAGTTCATGGATGAACATAGAGCAAGGTATATAATAAGAGGGGAAACGCTTTGGCGTTTCCCCTCTTTTTTATTTGGATATCTTTGAGGTTTAGAGAATAATTTGGCAAGGGCGGGCACAGGGGCCCGCCGCCTCGCCGCCCCTACGTCACTCACATCAGACATATTCAACAATTCCGCCCAAACTGGTATGACATGCCAGCATAAAATGCGCTATAACCCGCTAATTTTAACCGGATTGTCACAAAATCCTTGAGTCTTAAAATGGGTTATGTAACTATTCGCCGGAACCTTATTTATCCTAATTTTTGTAACTAACTTTAAAGGTGATTTCAATGCGCATTATCCTTCTTGGCGCACCCGGCGCAGGCAAGGGAACCCAAGCTCAGTTTTTGATGAACAAATTCTCAATTCCACAAATTTCTACCGGTGACATGTTGCGCTCTGCTATTAAAGAGGGCACAGAAACAGGTCTTGCCGCTAAAAAAGTGATGGATGCAGGCCAATTGGTGTCTGATGAGATCATTATCGCACTGGTAAAAGAGCGCATCGCCAAAGCAGACTGTGAAAACGGATTTTTGCTTGATGGCTTCCCGCGTACTATTCCCCAGGCCAATGCGATGAAAGAAAATGCCGTTGATGTAGACTACGTGCTCGAATTTGACGTGCCGGATGAGATCATTGTCGATCGCATGGCTGGTCGCAGGGTTCACGCCAATTCAGGCCGGGTTTATCATGTCACTTACAACCCACCAAAGGTGGAAGGTAAAGATGACGTAAGCGGTGATGATTTAATGGTTCGCGCAGATGACAAAGAAGAAACCGTTCGCAAACGTTTGGGCATTTACCATGAACAAACCAAACCTTTGGTTGAGTTCTATCAGGCAGAAGCCGATGCGGGTAATACCAAATTCTTTAAAGTCGACGGCACCAAAGCGGTAGAAGAAGTCAATAAAGCGCTCGATACATTGCTGGCATAGTGATTTCATAGTATTGATTAATGAAGAGCCCACCTTGTGTGGGCTTTTTTCTGCTTATGCCTAACCGTAATGTGACTAGCAATAATGATTAACTGCAATTATAAACAGCAAAAGGTGAGCGTTATCCAGACCCCCCAATCTCAAGAAATCAAGTATGGTGTTTTGCTGGTCAATCTTGGCACACCAGATAATCATGACACCAAAAGTGTCAGGCAATTTCTCAAAGCTTTTTTAATGGACCCCCGTGTTATTGATTATCCCCGCTGGTTGTGGCGGATAATCTTGAATTTCGCTATTTTGCCGGTGCGTTCACCCAAAGTCGCCAAATTGTATGAACAGATATGGTTGCCCGAAGGTTCACCGCTGAGGGTTTACACCAATGCTTTGGCCAAGGGGGTTCAAGCGCATTTGGGCAAAGACACTGCAGTTGAAGTTGCCATGACCTACGGTTCGCCGAGCACAGATGAGGCGGTGGGCAAATTACTGGCTCGTGGCGTTAACAAAATGGTGGTGTTGCCACTTTATCCGCAATATTCAGCGACAACCACCGCAGCGGCGTTCGATGCCCTTAATGACGTTTTACGCAAAGTCAGAAACTTGCCTGAAATTCGTTTTATCAAACATTACGCCCACGAGCAAGACTACGTAGCGCTGTTGGCTCAGAGTGTCAGGCAGCATCGACAAAACAGCATCGCAGACACCGGTTTATTGTTATTTTCATTCCACGGCCTGCCCAAGCGTTATGTGGCGCTTGGTGATCCCTATCAAGCCGAATGTGAACAGATGGCACATCAGGTTGTCAAGGCGTTGGGTTTGAAAGAAAATCAATGGAAGGTAAGTTACCAGTCGAGGGTCGGTAAAGAAGAGTGGGTTAGACCTTATACCGACGAAACCCTCAAAGAATTGGCTGCAAATGGCACTAAAAAAATCGACGTGATATGTCCGGCCTTTGCGACGGATTGTCTCGAAACACTTGAAGAGATCGCCATAGAAAATAAAGCAGTGTTTATGGCTGCGGGCGGTGAGCAATATGAATATATTGCGGCGTTGAATGATGACGAAGGACATGTAAACTTTTTAGCTGAATTGG
>JABSOG010000239.1 GCA_013216025.1 Algicola sp.
TATAACGGAAGATGTAATAGCTAAAAAAGGAAGTCGTATAACGGAAGATGTAATAGCTAAAAAAGGAAGTCGTATAACGGAAGATGTAATAGCTAAAAAAGGAAGTCGTATAACGGAAGATGTAATAGCTAAAAAAGGAAGTCGTATAACGGAAGATGTAATAGCTAAAAAAGGAAGTCGTATAATGGAAGATGTAATAGCTAAAAAAGGAAGTCGTATAGCGGAAGATGTATAAGCCAAAAAGGAAGTCGTGTAATGGATTGTGTCTTTAACGGAAGCGATATCGAGGGAACCAGGCATTAAGGAAGGTTTTTCGGCAGGATCATTGAACATCAGCAATTGCAGATGACAGTGATGGCCACAGGGAACGTTGCTACCGGGTAAGGGCCGCAGTATAAAGTATTTAGGAAACGGATTGAGTAATTACCATCCGGAAGCAAATGTTATGTTTGTTTCTGGATGGCGTATTAGGAAAAAGGGGAAAATCAGGGCCTCGCTGCTACCTTTGAAATACCGGAGTTTCATTAAAAGGGTTGGGGTAATAAAAATTCGGGTTCCTGCTAATTTTTATTGGACCAGAGTTTTAAAAGCGATTCGAAGGATAGCCGTACTATCCTCAAGGCAGTAGCGAGCGCCCCAGTAACGGATGTTTGACAAATTAAGAGCTGAATATTTCTGTTTAACTAAACAGGGTGTCGGCTCTTTTTTTTTGCCTGTGATTATTTAGACGGCAGTTTATTTGTTCAAATTATATACAATCAATGAGTTTACTCTATAGTTATCCTTATGGGTTGTGGTGTGATCCATGCCTGCGAAGATCACAAAACGTGGAGTTCACGATGAAAAACAAACTGCTTACCCTAATTCTGCTTACTTTCCTTTCTCCTGTCATGGCCGACCCGGTATTTACCTTGTCGATGCAGGTTGATCAAATGTCAAAACTGTACGGTTTTGCCAATGCCGAAGACATGTTCGACCGTTTTGACGGTATCAGCCTGTCGAATGAGTTTCCTGATTACATGCGAGAAATCTCTGAAATTAAAGGCCAAATCGATTATCGAGGAATGCCGATGATCATGAGCTACGCCCACAACAGCGCTATATTGGTGTTTGACGTTCCATCGCTTGGCATTCACCAAACCTTTGACGGCAATGGCAATCGGGATGTTGCCAACGATTTATTTGTCGAATTTCTCAAAGGCGAAGGTGGCGACATTATCAACCGCATCAACAAACACCTTGCCCAATTGTCTCCGGTAGACCCCTTTGCCGGCAACCCGACCAGTTTAATGGGCAGTATGGTAGGCACCACCTTTGATGACGGCACCCAGATTGTCCGCAACCCGATAAACGTGAGTCCATCCAGCAATGCAGGCGAAAACCTGCTGGCCACTGGCATTCAATTTGGTTCGATGACCCAAGGCGGCACCAATGTCGATGTTTGGAGTATCCCCATTCAATACACATGGGCAGAAGAGGACGGCCACAATCTAACCTTCAAAATGCCCATCAGCATGATTGATGCGGCGGGTTCCAAGTCTTATAAATTTGGCCTTGGTCTGGCTTATCAAATGCCGATGAGCAAACGTTGGTTACTGACCCCATCGTTCGAATATGGCCTGATGGGCTCAGAAGACTTGCTCAGTGCAGGTCAAATCATCTCAGTTTCAGTGACCAGTTTATACACCTTTGACCCTGTCGGAGATGGTATCTCAATTAGTGTGGGCAACATGCTTGGCGCTTATAAAACCTTGCCTACAACCATAGGTGATATCGATGTTGACCCGGATATAAGCTCTCAGGTAATGAAAAATGGTCTAATCATCGACACCAAAAACACCCTGTTCGATATGAAAGTCAATGTTCAATATTTTGTCTCAGACACCCGGTTTTTTGGCGATAACCTTTACGCCGAACATTACAATGAGGTTGGATTCTCGGTTACCCCGGTGAAAAAAGGCGGCATCTACGATTACCTTGGCATCAGCTTTACTTACCTGTTCAGCTCTAGCGCCGATGATATTGATGGGGTTAAGTTGGGGTTGGTTTATACGTTTTAGGTTGGAGCGAAAGCCTGAAAAGGGTGACGTAGGGGCTGGCCCCGTCCACGCCCTTGTATGGGATGCCAATAAACCCGGGCAAGGGCGCGCACGGGTGGTGCGACACTTCGACGGCCCCTACGGCGGATTATTCGGACATAATGTTGATGCCATGGGTTTTGCGACACCCATCCATAGATGTATTGATACAAAACAATAATGAACGCTTTACGTCATTTATGGTCTACACTTTTGCAATAAGTGCCTAGCACGTAACACTTAATTATAAATAAGTACAATTAACGATCAATTAATTCCCAGTTGAATTACATTTTTATAACAATCAATGTTGATAGTGTGATAGGGTAGGCATAACATGACGCTCGATAATCGAGCAAATGGCAACAAACGCACACAACCAAATATTCATTCAATGAGGAATAACAATGAACAATAATAATACTCAAAACGATATTGATGTGACCAAGAGCTTTGCCGCTTTTGCCGACATAGACATGCAAGAACACAACGAACAGCTGATCAGTAAAACTTTCGATACCACGACATGCCCTTCATTTGGCCAATTCGCCCCTGAATCAGCCGCTTTTCCTTCTTGATTTACAATCTATATTTAAACAAACTACCAATCACATCCCTGTCTGTTGCCACGCAGTGCGCAGCAGATCTATTCCCATAACCATCCGGTGACACTAAACCGGGGATCGGGGCAATAATTGGTGACCTGCGAGACAAAATGTGGCGTGGGTACCGTAAACAATGTAATGCAATTGAATGTCGGAGTCAGACTCTCGATAATTTTCCCCTGCCCGTTTTGAAAATGCAACAAACCGCCCCAATCGGGTTGCCAATCTTTACTTAACCCAACCACATACGCCACTTTGCGCTTTGGGCTCGACTGAAAACCTTCATCACAATGATGCTTAAGAAAATGGCCGGGTTTATAACAGGTCAGTTGTGCGTCGATGTGTTCAATAGATGGTTCGTCAACAACTTGCTTGAGGATATCGATGTTTTGGGTTGAACCAATGGCGTTGGTCAATTCGATTAACGCATCTTGGGGATTGGCGTCACCACCAAGTAGACGAATGAACTCGTAAAAATACTGAAAATCGTGCTGCTGAGCATACCTGAGCAACTGCGCGATGAACAGGCTGCGCTCTTGTGGCGGCTGACCAAGGTAATCGTTTACTTTGGCAATAAAAGCCTTGCCTTCAACCAAAGTCGCCATATGCCAGTCTTGGGTGTTCTGGGCTAGCTTAACCACCCGTTGATGAAACTGCTCTGCCGTGTCTTTTTCAAAATAATTTTCAATCCGCACCCAGCCTTTTTGGGCGTAGTGCTGACGGTATTGTTCAAGATTATCAATCGTTTGTTTGCTTAACACCACAAGACCCATGAATTAGGTGGACTGGGTATTTATCATATAACAAATTGCTTTTTAGGCAATGAATAAATCAACGCTCGCCTTGGGCGAAATCGGCCAAGCCGAGCGTTGATTTATAGTCGCTTCAAATTACGGTCAAAAAACTGAGTAATGGTATTGTCCAAATGAACACCCACCTTTTTACCACGCATACTGTGCTTTGACCCTGGATAAGTCATCATTTCGAAGGGCAAACCCTGATCTTGCAATTGCTTAAACAGCTTGGTCGAATTGGTAAACAACACATTGTCATCGGCCATGCCATGATAAATCAACATCGGTCCCTTGAGGTTTTTACTGTACCCAAAGACGCTGCTGGCTTCATAACCTTTGGCATTGCTCTTAGGGTTACCAAGATAGCGTTCGGTGTAATGGGTGTCGTACAGCGCCCAATCGGTTACAGGTGCACCAACAACACCCGCCTGAAAGTAATCACCCGCTTTGAACATAGCCATCAACACCATGTAACCACCATAACTGTGGCCATAAATGCCAATTCTTTGCGGGTCAACAAAGTCCAAAGTCCGCAAGAATTTAACCCCACTGACCTGATCAGTCACCTCGGTTTCGCCCATGAGTTTGTAGATTGGGTCTTCGAAACGTTTGCCACGGTTGGTTGAACCCCGGTTATCCAATTGAAATACCACAAACCCCTGTTGCACCAAATACTGGGTAAAATACGGGTTACTCCAATTATTTTTCACCGTTTGTGCACCCGGTCCGCCATACACTTTAACAATCACCGGATAACGTTTATTGCCGCCCATATCTTTGGGTTTGTGAATCTTGTAATACAGGTCTTGACCATCTTCAGCCTTAATAGTACCAAACTCAGGGTTAACAAAGTCACCAATATAAGGGTGCAAAGGATGGCTCGCGTTGACTTCGTTACGCTCAAGCCAAGTAATGAATTGACCGCTGATGTCTCTGAGCGCCACAGAACTCGGTTTGGTCGACGACGATTGGTAATCAATAAAAGTACGGTTATCGTCAGCTAACACCGGGTAGTGATAGCTACCGGCATCAGTCAAACGTTTGATTTTACTCGATTTAAATAATTTTACCGAATACAGATGACTTTCAAGTGGGGTGTCTGCTCGGCCGGTAAAGTAGGCCAGCCCCTTTTTCTCATCAACCCCCTTCAGACCATCGACAATCCAGTCACCTTTGGTCAGTTGACGTACCAACTTACCGTTGTTTTTATATAAGTAAAGGTGCATAAAACCGTCTCTTTCAGACGCCCAAACAAAGTGCGGGCTGTCTTCGAGAAAATACAACGAATAATGCAGGTTGAGCCAGGTTTTATTGGTTTCGGTTAGAGCAACCTCAGTGGTTTTACGTTTGCTGTCATAAAACCGCAACTCCAGCTTTTGCTGAGAGCGGTTTTGCCACTGATATGACAGGGTTTTGTTGTCTGGTAACCATTGGGCGCGAGCCAGATAAAAGTCCGTTTCTTTGCCTAAATCAAGCCAATCGACCTTTTTGTTGCTTAAACGCACCACACCCAGCTCGATTTTAGCGTTACTGGTACCAGCATAAGGATAACGCTGCTCAAACAACTTCACCTCATCGGCATAAATTTCGTTGCGAATAATCTCTTGCACCGGGCTTTCATCGGTGCGGGTAAAGGCGATTTTCGATTCATCGTCGGCCCACCAATAACCGGTCATACGGCCTATTTCTTCTTGAGCGACAAACTCAGCCATGCCGTTTTTAATCAAGCCACCGCCATCAGTGGTCAGCTGAGTTTCTTTGCCGCTGCTGACATTCAACACAAATAAATTTTGCTCGCGAATAAACGACACAAAATTGCCTTTGGGCGAAAAGCGCACATCGGTTTCAAACTCGGGGGTATTGGTCAGCTTACGGTTTTTTTGGCTTTTTAACTCGTAATAATACAAATCGCCGTTAATTGGAAATAACAATGCTTTGCCATCATCAGACCATTTGTAGCTAATAATGCCCGAACCACTGACCCGCATTCTTTCACGGCGAGCTTTTTCTTCATCCGACAAAACCTCTTTACCGGCAAACAAACGGGCTGAATCCACCAACATTCGTTTGGTTTTATCTTTGATGTGGTATTCCCACAAGTCATAGCGACGATGATCGTCAACTTTGCCCTGAAGGTAAGTCACCCGGGTGCCATCAGGCGAAAAACTCACCCTACGGGGGCTTTTACCCGACAGGCTTGGGCTGGAATGTAGCCGCTCTACCGACAGCGATTCCGCTGCAAGTGTGCTACTGAACTGGGTCAATTGTATTGCCAACAGCACTGTCCAAACACTGAGTATTCTGGTCATTATAATTTTATTCTTGTTATTAACAGGGACCCTAATTCTATAGGTTGAACAAGCATCTGGCAATATGGCTCGCCCGCTATGTCACCGATTTACAACCAAAGTCTTGCCACTTTGCGACGAGTGCCATTGACCGCAATTGGCTTGTTCAGTCAAAAGCATTGCTCTACTGTAAAAACAGGCCCTAGGTCATCAACTTTTAGCACCACGGAGTGAAGATGTACAAAATATTAATGCTGGCCGTTTTTGGCCTGTTGCTTAGCTTGCCGGCCACAGCCTCAGACAAACAACACAAAAATTACTTTTGCCAAACTGATTGCACCATGGAATTCAATTTTTTCCGCCGATATGCCGAAAATGGCTCTTCGATGGCCCACCTTATGCTCGCCATCATGTATTACAGAGGCAAAGGAACCGACATCAACATTGAAGCGGGGTCTCGTCATTTATACAGAGCTGCCGAGAAAAAAGAACCCGCGGCAATGTTTCAGCTCGGCTATCTGCTAATGCATGGCGTGTACATGGAAAAAGACCTCGAGCGGGCCAAACGCTGGCTCCAAAAGGCCGAGAAATTCAACCAGGTTGGCGCGAAAGCCCAACTGGCCGTACTCGAACGAATGCAGGGTAAGTACAGTAAACAAATTCAAATTAGCAAAACAGCCAAGTCATTTTATGCCGACTATAACGATCAGCAAGTCAACGAAGCATTAAGCACCGCCAAAACCGAGCTGTGTGAGGCCGCCAGCCAACGTAAAGTTTTTGAGATCATCGCGCTGTTTGATGAAAAAGACGTACAAAGCACCGCTGAAATGGCCGAAAAAGCCGTCAGCTGGAACATGGCCAACTGGCAACACAGAGATGACTTGGCGTATTTAGACACCTTTGGCATTGATTTCAACTGGGATTGCGTCAGGCAACAGTTTGTCGAACAATTCAACAGCCAATTAGACCGCTACCATAAAATCGACGATATTGAACAATACCGAGCGCAACACACCAATTTCAACCTGCTCAACGACAGCATTAAGCGCTTAGTGAATGCTAAAGTTGAGGTCGAACGCCGCGAAGCCCAACGCATAAAAGCGATGAGCAAAACACAGAAAAAAGCCTTTTTTGAGCGCAAAAAAGACATCGAAGTGATCAGTATTTCTGCCGGATACAGCTACCAACAACTACTGTATGTCGCCCGCAACCAAACCTGCAACCAAAATTGCGATCCCCCCTGGTATTACGTGGTCGCCCCTTTGATAGTGCTACCGGGGTTCTCGGCGAAGGTTCAATAGCCAGTCTTGCTAAATATGGTAATGTCGGTAACCTTCAATGTTATCGACACTTAACGCCACCTATACGACAGGCAAGCCATGAACCCAAATAAGATTAAGCGAATACGCGAACAAACCCCCGGTTCTGCCGGGGTGATCCATTTCAACAATGCCGGTGCGGCCTTGCAACCAGCCCCGGTTTTTGAGGCGGTGACCGACCACCTCAACCTCGAATACCAAATTGGCGGATACGAAGCCGCAGCCAAAGCGTTGCCAAAAACCGAAGCGTTTTACCAAAGCTTTGCCACCTTGCTTAACTGTCAGCCCAACGAAATCGCCTTTATCGAAAACGCCACTCGGGCCTGGGACATGCTGTTTTATTCTATCCCATTCAAAAAGGGTGACCGTATACTCACTGCCCGCTCAGAATATGTCAGCAACTATTTGGCCTACTTGCAAGTCGCTGAGCGTCACGGGGTGACGGTAGAAGCAGTGCCTGACGACGAATCTGGTCAACTCGATTTGGCCGCGCTCGAATCAATGATTGATGAAAACGTAAAACTCATCGCCATCACCCACATTCCCACCCACGGCGGTCTAGTTAACCCGGCGGTTGGTGTTGGCAAAATCGCTCGAAAAAACAACATCTTATACCTGCTCGACGCCTGTCAATCGGTTGGCCAAATGCCGTTAGATGTGCAAGAAATTGGCTGCGATATGCTCACCGGCACTGGCCGAAAGTTTTTGCGCGGCCCCAGAGGCACCGGATTTCTATACGTTCGCCACGCATTAATAGAAAGCCTCGAACCACCATTTATAGACCTGCACGCCGCCAACTGGATTGACCAGAACAGCTATGAAATAAGGCCCGATGCCCGCCGCTTTGAAAACTGGGAAAGCCATATCGCTGGACGCGTGGGTTTGGCAGCAGCGGTAGATTACGCCTTAGATATTGGGCTAGACGAGATCAAACAGCGGGTCTACTCATTGGCCCAAACATTCAGAACCAAATTGACTGAAATACCCGGAGTTGTGCTGCGAGATATTGGCACCGAACAATGCGGTATTGTGACCTTCACCAAAACAGGCGAAACCGGTTTACAAATATCAAAACGGCTGCGTGAAAAACAAATCAACACTTCTGTTGCCGTGGTAGAACATGCTCGAATTGATATGGGCGAGCGAGGATTAAAAGATATGGTGCGAGCGTCATTGCACTATTACAATACCGAGGCCGAAATCGAACGATTTTGTGAAGTATTGGCAGAGACGATTAACTAGTGTCCATCGGAATGCCGCATCACCAAAAACGCCAACTTTGCGCGAGCGCGGCAGCGGGCTAAGTGGGATAAAAACCGCTAACTTACTAAAACGTAAGCCTTACGACTGCGCTGTATAGCGCCCGTCCTCGGCTTTGGCATCCTGCGTCGCCCTATCTCTTGCGTCCATGCAGTCGTGCCAATTGGCAGATAGAAACTACGTTTCTGGACGGGCATTAACTAAAATAGTAAGCCATTTACGAATAGTTAACAAACTTAACTTGTACTTTTTTAAAACAAATGTTGCTTTTTTGTTAAATGTCCGTATACTACGCAAATCAAATTATTCACACTTCAGTGGCCCACAGCAGTTAAGGAAATTAGTATGAAATTTAAAAAGTTGAAATTGAAAAAAACCCGTCTTATGGCTTTGTCTAACGATATCGAAGCATTGCCTTTAGAGGCAACTACCCAAGTGGCGGGTGGTGCTATAACCACTTTGTGTAACAAAACCGAAGGAAACGTGGGAACAGATCCAGACCTCACCATGGTAGGCTGCTCTTAATAGGTCTCTATCACACCCTTTATCGACAATCCTTTTATCGATAGAATTTAATGATGGTGCGCCCAGCGCACCATCATCGCCTTAACCCTCAATGCTCCCACGGCATAAGTGCTTCCATGCACTTAACCCTTCTTTCTAACCTTCTGTTGAATCGCATGATCAAGATCATCCGGGCTGACTACTAAGCCATCTTCTTTGTTGTTGGGAAAAACCACAATCGCCAAATCATCTTCTTCTAATCCCGGCGTCCATTTACGGTGCCACTTGCTCAGACTAATGTGTTTGGGTGTACATTCGGCCCATTCACCTGTTGCCCAGGCCTCGGCAAATTCTTTGTGCGGCCACACTGGCACGCAATCTTCATCCTCGGTGTTCAACATCACACAACCATCATCGTCGGTGAGGATCCAAATCTCTTCTTGAGCCACCACTTCAGTCAAAAGGTATTGAAAGCGTTTTTCGGCATCATACTGGTTAATAGTGGCGATTCTCGCCGCATCTAATGGAGTCGACATGGATAAATTCCTGTATTAAGTTGCCCGGCATTATAGCTGACCTTCGACTAATTAACACGCAAACCGATTAGCCAATTCAGCCAACTTGCTGGCCAACTGAGTCTGCTCGGCGCTTGCTGCCACAATTTGGGTGCTCATATCAGTGATTGCGGTGGCGACATCAAAAAATGATCCTATTACAGCGATACAAACCCTAATTTGATTTAAATCAAATTTTGACGCCATCACATACATCCCGATACAACCAGTCACCTCCCCCGGCTGGATTTTGACAGCAAAATCGTTTATTCTAAGCGCAATTAACACTTTATAAATCTGATCGTTACCAACGGACGTTGTTTAATGGATTTAGTATAAAACCCACTTGAGTATAGGAACCACTATGTCGGCCAAGCCCACATTTAAAATTGTCTGGTTATGCTTTGTTGCACTGGTGCTCAGCGCCTGTGGCGGCAAAAGCAACGGCAATGTCTCGGCTGCAAATCAAGCGCAACTTCCCACACAACCAGCCGCGCCGCAATCATCCGCCAATACCCCAGCAACGCAAACCGTTGATTCCAAAAAGACACCGGTAGCCACCAGCGCCACCTTAAACATCGACCAAATTACTTTTACCGATGCCAAATTGGCCAACTGCGTAGACGCGGTCGCAAAAGCCAACAAATGGACCACCGCTGCACAAATAAATACACTTAACTGTGCCAGCAAGGGCATTAACAGCATCGGCGGCATTCAAAACCTGACCTCCCTCAAACTTTTAGACCTAGGCCTTAACAACATCAC
>JABSOG010000240.1 GCA_013216025.1 Algicola sp.
GGGAACCAACCCATAGCCAGCATGACTGGCAAGGCAACTGCGGCAGCCGACATGTTCAGCAGGAACGCAACCAGTAGACTAGCTGTGGCATTGTCGTTGGTTAGATAAGTAGACCAAGGCAGTAGGTACTGACCGCCTCCTGCACCCGTGATCACCGTCACGCATACACCTGCGAAGTTACAATAAAATGAGACAAAAGTCAGTCCTACAAAAATCCAGGCATTTAATTGATTGAAATGCAGATGTGGGCGCAACGCTGCAAACGTGAGCATAAATACCGCTTCAAGCAATCCAAGGGTATGAGCCATGCCTACGATTGGTGCTCCTTTCGCATTGCCTGCCACCCCGATCATCAAACCACCCAAGAAGAGCAAGCATCCCCCAACGAACATGACAGTTTGATCCAGTGTATGTTGATTTTGTTTCATCTACTTAATCTCCGTTTATCATTAGCTAGTGTCCGTCCGGTGTGCCGGCCCAGCAGAAACGCATCCTTTGCGCAAGCGCTTCGGTATGCGTGCACTGGATGGACAACGCTTAAATCCAATGCCTAATGCCGTTGCACAGCCATGCCTCTGCTTCTTGAAGGTAACCTAGATTGTCGCTAAATAAAAGGGGGTTTTGTTAAAGGATGTTATTGCTTTTGAGTGGAAAAGTTATAACCTGATGAGAAAGAAAACCATGTTCCATTTGAAGCCGCGTGGTAATTGCTAATATCATCAAAACCATCGCCGTTGAAATAGCCGACATATTGATTACTCCATCCCGTATTGGTTGAAAAGTCCGCCCAACGCGTCGTTGAAAATGAAGAACCCACCGATGTTGAAACCCACCAGGTACCGTTGCTTGGATGGAAATTAGCGATATCATCTAAGCCATCGCCATTAAAGTCTCCGACCATGTTACGTTGTTCATTTCTAATTTCCTTTATTGTTTTTTTTGTTGATATTAAGTCAAATTATCAGTTTCGTACCTGAGTTTTATTTGACAGGGACATAGTAGCAAATGGTTTTATGATGTAAATAGATTCCCAAAAGAATGACTGTAAGGCTTTTGTAACGATTAGTGGCCGATTTTATCCCAGTTGTTTACACCTGTAATTATTCATAGCTTTAGATAGGTAAAAATGTAGGCTGCTTTGTTGGAAATTTGAATACCTTAATAAGCCGTATAACCTCAACACTCGAACTCGATAGTCAGATAAAACAAGAGATTGGAAATGATTAACCCTTGAGTCGATAAAAGCTGATATAATCCCGCGTCATTTTGTTTGATTCTATTTTTGGTGGTGTTATGAGTGTTGATTCGATAGGTTTTTCTGAAGATTTATTAAAGGCCGTTAAAGCGTGCGGTTATAAACAACTCACGCCAATCCAACAGCAGGCCATTCCGCTGATCAGAAGCGGTGTCGATGTACTGGCAACCGCACAAACCGGCACGGGTAAAACAGCCGCCTTCACATTACCCATACTCGATGAATTGGCCAAGTCTATTTCTAAAAGCCGAAAAATCACCTCAAAACCGATTATTCGAGCTTTGATATTGACCCCTACCCGTGAGCTAGCGGCACAGGTTGCTGAAAATATCGCTCAGTACAGCCAGTTTTTGCCATTACGCAGTGGCGTGGTTTTTGGTGGGCGTAAAATGGATACGCAAACCAAGATGCTCAAACAAGGCGTTGATATATTGGTGGCAACACCTGGACGCTTGCTGGAGCATTTAACGTTAAGAAATGTCGATTTATCTCATATAAAATTTTTGGTGCTCGATGAAGCCGACCGCATGTTAGATATGGGTTTCTTATCTGATATCGAAAAGCTGTTGATGACCGTCAAACAAAAACATCAAACGTTGATGTTTTCGGCGACTTTCTCGCACAAAGTAAAATCGTTGGCTAAGCAAATTTTGCACACGCCACGCACCATTGACGTGTCCAAGCTAAATAGCACTTCGGGTAAGGTAAAACAGTCGGTTTACTGGGTGTCTGAACAACGTAAACGTGAACTGCTGTCTGAACTGATAGGTGTTAATAATTGGCGACAAGTGCTTGTTTTTGCAGGCACTAAAGAAAGTGCCAATGTATTGGCAAAAGAACTGAAGCTTGACGGCATTAAAACCGCTTTATGCCATGGCGATAAATCGCAGGGTTCACGTAATATGGCGTTAGAAAAGTTCAAAGAGGGCAGTGTTCGTGTTTTAGTGGCAACCGATGTCGCCGCCAGAGGGCTGGATATTGTTGACTTGCCTTATGTTGTTAATTTTCATTTGCCGTATCTAGCCGAAGACTATGTACATCGCGTTGGGCGAACCGGACGCGCAGGTAAAACTGGCACAGCCGTTTCACTGGTCAGCCCTAAAGATGAAGCGTTTTTACAAAAAATTGAAGAACTCATCGGGCGCCGATTCGAACGTATCATTATGCCCGGTTATGAAATGGACAGCGCGCTACCGGCGCAATACGATGGCCAGGCCGTTGAAAAACCTTTGAAGAAAAGTCGCTATCATGCAGAGCAAGATAAAAACCAATTGCTGGCCAAGAAAAGGGCAGTAAAAGCTAAAGCAGGCAAGTCGGGTAAGGGTAAGGGTAATAGCAAGGTTGTGCCACTTCGTTCGAAAAAAGCCATTGCTGGGGATGCGAACCGATAGGGCTGGTATTCTTTTAGGCTACGGCTACTGAATTCTTCGTTAATATTTAAGGATGTTCAACAAATGAACAATAATAAAAAGACAATTAATCTTCGCTGGCTAATGGCTTTTATCGCCTTACCTATACTGACCGCTTGCCAATCGACTGGGTCGACTGAAAAGATTGTTTGGGGAGCTGTTCCAGTGCAATGTATGGTTGATGCTAATACTGAGATTAAAATTGACAAGAGTCTGCCACAAGCCGTAAAAAGAGTTGAGCCTCATTACCCAATGAGCGCTCAAAGAAATGGCATTTCAGGTTGCACCAAAATGCTGTTTGACTTGACGCCATTAGGTGCAGTTACCAATATTCGGATTGTTGGGTCATGGCCTAAACGAGTGTTTGAAAAGAGCAGTGTCAAATCTTTAAAACGCTGGGTTTATAGCCCTACTGAACGCGGTGCAAAAGATTTAGAGATGCGGTTGGACTATCAGGTTTCCAAATAAAATTGGCACCTAGGGCCTGTTGATCTTTGGAGTTGATTTTTGCAGCGAGTTGTTTGTTCTTTATACAAGGCAGAGGTGATGCAGTGTGGTTGTTCCACATAAATCAGCGATAACGCCGTAGAAAGGACAAACAAACGCTGCCCTTCGGGTTCGTTTCAAAGCGTTTTACTCTTTGTTGCCCGCTATTCACTGAGATGACTAGGCATCATAACGGCCGCCGCGATTAAAACGCTTTGAAATCGAACAAAATTTCAACTCGAAAGATCAACAGGCCCTAGGCTTTATCGATTTATTATTTTATTTGTTTTAAAGAAGAAAGGTAATTAGTAATGATTAATACCAAAATATATAAAGCCGTTTATGGTCTGGCCGAAAAGCTTGTAGCCGCTGCCAAGAAAGAAGATAGGGCGGCTTTCGACGCACTCTTTACCGAGCTAAAAGCGATATGCGTTGATAACGAAAATACCGACAAAGATCACCCAGAACAATGGGAAACACTGGCTGACTTTACAGAAGAGTTAGAAGACGCCGTGGTCGCTTACCAAAAAGCCTTGGAAAAAGCGGTTGCGATTAATTCGAAAGACCATTTGTCATCAATCGCATACTCCATGGCGACATTGCAAATTGAATTAGGTCAGACTGACGAGGCGATCAAAAGTCTTGAAGCCGGCAAAATTAGCGCCAATAAAATTGAAGATAAAGATCTTAAAGCCGAGATCAGTGAGTTGCTTGAAACGCTCTTGGCAGATTAGAATTGATGTGAGGAAAGGCCAAAAATGTCAGATAGATTGCGAGTAACCGAGGCAGACAGCCTGTTGATTTTTCTTAGTGCCAAGTTGCAAGGCTGGTCTAAAAAGAAGATTAAACAGCGGCTGCAAGGGGGTTGCGTGGTCGTTAATGGCGAGTCTGTTGTTAAACACGATCATGCACTGAACGTTGGCGATAACGTCGAGGTGTTAGCGCCGGGTAAACGTTTTGTCACCAGCAAATCGACGCAGGCTAACCTTCAATTAGAAATATTGTTTCGTGATCGTGACCTAATTGTGATCAACAAACCGGCGGGTTTATTGTCTGTTGCCACGGCGCAGGAAAGTAAATTACATGCGCTGGCCATTTTACGCAATCAACTGTCTCATGGTGGTCAAGCGGTTAAGTTATGGCCTGTACACCGGCTTGACCGGGATACCTCTGGGGTGTTGATGTTTGCGACCTCAAGGGAAATGCGTGAGGCGGTTAATGCCAAGTGGTCCGAGGCCGAAAAAGTTTACTTAGCCGTGGTCGAAGGGGTGCCTGAACCAGACCGTGGCACCATTAATCAGCCGCTTCGCTTGGATTCTAAGCAATACAAGATGCATGTTGGCGCTCATGCCGAGGCCAAAGATGCCATTACCCATTACAGTACAAAGCGCACCGTCAACCAGCGTTCTTTACTCGAAGTTAACCTTGAGACGGGTCGTCAACATCAAATTCGTGCGCACTTGTCGTGGTTAGGCTGTCCGGTGGTTGGCGATCCGCGTTATGGCACTGCCGGTCTTAAAATGGGGCTTCATGCGCTGCGCTTGACTATCACCCGGCCAAAAACGGGTGAGCGGCTAACTTGTGAAGCGCCAACGCCCACCGATTTAATTACTTTGTTGAGGTAAACAAAGCAGCTATAATCCTCGGCAGCAATTTTATTGAGGATAAAAATAATGAAAATATTCAAAAATGCAGTGCTTGGTTTGTTGTTGTCTATGACAGGTTTTACCCTGTCGGCTGCCCCGCCAACGGCGGATGAGACCGTTAAAAATGCCTTAAAGGCCCATGTTGAATTTCTTGCCGATGACACCCTTCAAGGTCGGTTAGCCGGTAGTGCTGAGTATGAGATTGCGGCCAGATATGTCTCCAGTCGATTTAAGCAGTATGGTTTACGGCCTGCGGGTAACAATATGGGCGCCAATACCACAGACAATAAGAGCTGGTTTCAGTCGGTGCCTTTTATCAAAAGCACTCAAGACAGCGCATCTTTGGCAATGGTTTTAGATACTGGCAGTCAACAAACCGAGTTGAAATCGCCGCACCAGTTTATTGCTTTTTCAAGCACCCGCGCCGAACAGGAAAATGTGCGAGGCAAACTGGTTTTTGCCGGTTTTGGCATTGTATCCAAAGCACTAAAACACAACGATTACGCCAATATTGATGTTAAAGGCAAAATTGTGGTGTTTTTGGCCGGCAGACCGACAGCGTTCCCCAGTGAAGAGGGGGCCCATGTCAGCTCAGTTGGCGAAAAGTTTCGCAATGCCGCCGAGCGGGGGGCTATCGGTGTTATCAGCGTTCACACGCCGATGTTTGAAAAAGCGCGACCTTACTCGCTTTTTGCCAAATTCGCTGCTGCACCAACAATGAAATGGCAAAAGAAAGACGGTTCAGCATTTGCGGGTTATCCGGCGCTCAAAGGGTCGGTTTTTGTCACGGTAGAAGCAGGTAAACAGTTGTTTTCACAAGCTGGATTGAAACTAGAACAAGTGATTGAGCAGGTCCGCAACGCAAAAGACCCTAGTAATTTTGACATGGACCTGACGGTAACGCTCAAGCAAAAGAGTCAACATGAGATCATTCACAGTTCTAATGTGGTTGGGGTTATCGAAGGTAGCGATCCAAAGCTCAAGCACGAATATGTAGTTTATTCAGCACATTTGGATGGCGTTGGTGTCAGTACAGACGGCAGTAATGCGGTGAATAATGGCGCGCTCGACAACGCGGTTGGTGTTGCTTTGCTACTAGAAACTGCTCGTCGTTTCACACAAGGGCCACGACCCAAACGTTCAATCATGTTTATCGCTTTGACTGCCGAAGAGCGGGGATTATTGGGGTCCAGTTATTTTGCCCATAACCCAACAGTGCCGATAAAATCGATAGTTGCCAACATTAATCTGGATATGCCCTTTATGTTCCATCCGTTTGCCGACATTATTGCTTTTGGTCAACAGCATTCAACCATGGGCAAATTTTTGGCCGCAACGTTGGCTAAAATGAATTTGAAACTCTCACCAGACCCAGTGCCAGAGCAAGCCGCCTTTGTTCGAAGTGATCATTATTCTTTTGTTAAACAAGGGGTGCCTGCGATTTTTCTGACCCCGGGTTTTACCTCTACAGACCCAAACATCATTGCGGGCCGTATGGTCGGCGAATTTCTTGGTAAGCATTACCATCAACCGAGTGATGATCTCTCGTTGCCGTTGGATTATGCCGCCGGTGCCGTTTTTAGCGAAGTAAATTACGCGATTGGCCGCGACATCGCCAATAGCTCGGAGCGTCCTCGCTGGCACGACGGCGATTTTTTTGGTGAACTGTTTAAATAAACCTGCTGCCTGTGGTTTTATAGAGCAAGCGTTACAGGTGACCGGTTTTAACCCAAATTAATGTCTGTTGTTCAACAAAGGGATGGTGGCGACTCAAATGTGGACTTCGTATCCAGCTACCCGCCGGGTAGCGGCCGTGTTCATCAATAAACTCGCCACTAATGACCCATATTTCTTCACCTCCGGCATGTAAGTGTGGCTGAAACTTTTCACCCGCAGGCCACAAGACCAAAGCGCTTGATTCGGTGTTAAAGCTGTGCAGCGGCATCACTTTTAAACCACCTTGTCCTTGGTGCCATTGCGCGCTTTGCGTATCAATATTGATTTGGCTGTCATCGCCCGATTGAAATTGATGTAATTTAACAAAAAGTACGCAACCCGCTTCGCTAAAGGGGGCATGACAAAACCCCTTGGGGTTGCGAATAAAGCTGCCGGGGCCATAGTCTCCGGTATGATCGCTAAACGTACCTTCAAGAACCAAAATCTCTTCACCCAACGGATGGTCGTGTTCATTAAAACTCGACCCCGCTTCAAACTTCACTAAGCTGGTGGCATGTCCTTTTTCAGCATCTTCGCGCGCTAGCGGTTTACGCCAAACACCCGGTTTTGGGCTGGCCACCCAATCTTGTTGATTGGTATCGATAACCACTCGTTGGTCAAAATCCATGTTTAGCATAAAGTCACTCTTAATCGGAAAATTTGATGGCTGAAATTATAACGCGGGTTTGGCGTTTAAAATAGTAGGTAGCATTTGGTAGGGTAGGCACCTTTTGGTCCATCTTATTGAATTTAAACAGTAAATTATTTTTATTGAACTAATTGAAATAAAAATACAAAGCCGATTTACTTTAAAGTTCAATGCATTGGTGCAAAGTTATGTAAAGCTGGGTAAAGAAATGCAAAGGCCAGAACTGATTGTGCACTGTTGGGTCTATTGAGTTGCTTATGCTTTGGAAGGGTTTTAACCCGCGAGGATAAGTACTTATAAAGATACTCATTGAAGTATCTTTAAAACTCAATTTACTGTGGACCCCCCTATGTCATCAAGAAAAGTGCAGTTTATAAAAGCAATCGTTAACACCTGTTCTATGCGCCGGATAAAGCGCGTTTCATCGTTTTTGGCCAGCGCCATTGTCGCCACCAGTTTGGTTGGTTGCGGTGGCTCTTCAAGCGACAGTGAATCAGCTGGTTATCTCAAGTTTTACAATGCATCGAATAATTCGCCCTATGTCTACCTGTCGTTAGACGAGAATAATTTAGCCGGGGCCTATTTTGGTCAAAGTGCGGGGGTTTACACGTTAACCACTGCCAGTTATGAAATGGCGTTGTATTTCAAAGAAAGTAGCAATGATTTTCATACTTTTGACGAACAAACCTTGCAGGTGACAAATGACCAAGTCAATTTGGTGATGTTAACTGGCGATATCCAGAGCCCTGTGGTCATGACCTATCAATACGAGGATGAAGACCCTGAAACTGAAGAAGACATTTTTACCTTTAGGTTTATTAATCAATATCAGCAAACCAGCGCGCTGGATGTTCATATCGCCAAAGACGGTGAAACGTTTAACGAAGCGGTAAAGCTGGGCAGTTATAGCCCGCTTGAAATGTCTGACAGCCAATATTTTGAATTGCAAAGTTACAAGTTTTACCTGACGCAACCGGGCAGTAGCGAGGTACTTTATGAGTCAGCAGATATCGATTTTCTCTATACAACCCAGTATATTTTTGTGATAAGAGAGAATGGCGGCGCAAGCGACTCGGCGTTCGTCATTGATATGTTAGCCAAAACCACGGCGGTGGTGGCTTATCCTGACAAAAATGCTGGTGCACAATTGAAGATATACAATGGGTTAACGCCACATGACTTGCTGCCTGGGTTTTCAGCCAAAATAGACGTGTCGCTGAACGGGTTAAACGCCAACGAATCGGTCACTGCACTAGATAAAGGACAATTTAGCGAAGTGCTTGATATTTCTTTTGGTGACTATGCCTTGGATATCAGCGCTGCGGGTGAGGTGACCCCACTTGCCGAGAACTTCTTTTTAAGTTTGACGGCCAATGATGACAAAACCCTGTTTATCTATCAAACCGAAGTCGAAGAAGCTGATGACGGTGACGCCAATACCACTGAAGAGGTGACGCTTTATGTCAATACATTGCCGGTAAACAACAGCCAAAGAGTTAGCCTTTACGATCATCAAATCAACGTGATTAATCTGGTGGATGATTATACTTCGCTGAAGATTTATTTTGTTCGCAGCAACGAAACCGTATCGACCGCAGCCAATCACTTAAGCAGCACCCGGGCCAATCCACAAACCATCACTTTAGAAAACAACAGTTATGACGTTTCTATTTTGGTTGACGAAAATGAAAGTGAACTGTTGCTGGCGTTTGACCAATTATCGCTGGACAGCCAAAGCGGAGATTTGTACATGATCATCGAAGAAGATGAAAGCAGTGACTCTGGTTACACGGTTAAATTGTTGCCTCAAAACACTGATTAGGCACTTTTAGAATAAACCGGGTTCTGACCCGGTTTATGTCTCTTTCGACTTACTTAAATTGATAAAAACGAATATTTGCCGACTTCCACGATTCCCATTTATCACAGCTAGCAGGAACATCATCACCATCAAAATATATCCCACCAAAACTCGTTTTAAGGGTTTTAGCGGCTAAGAATGTTGAGTACATCATTTTGCATGATTCTGCGCCTGTTTGGTAACCGGCTCCTGGTACTATCCAATTTTCTTCGGGATTACAAAAGAACACGAGGGTGTTCATACTACTAAGTTTTATCATAAATTTGTTGTTAGCATGGTAGCCTAAGCTCTCTATGGTACCGCTACATGTGAGTTCGCCTGCCAAAGCTTGTGTTGAGCAAAGACCTGCGAGCGTTAGGCCTAAACATATTCTTTTGGTGATTTTTTTCATTACACTTTCCTTTTTTACTTAACTTAATGTTCTAAATCGTTTATTTTGGATCGGCTATTTTACGACCAATATCTCGGTAATGACTGGCCAAGGCGCACAACCGGTAACCGCTAGTTGTACAACTTTATCAGAGGCAAATGCCATCATTAGAGTCGCATTAAACCTATCAGCATGAGCCGTGTCATTTCTGAACATTATGTATTGAGTTTCTGTGCACTTGCCTGGGTTACTGGTATTGGTCATTTGAATTAAGGTTAAAGTTTGTTGCTGCCGAATGCTGGTGATTTTACCTGCCCCGACCCAGCCATCGTATGCATGGGATGATGTTGAGATGCTACAAAGTGTTAAAAATAAAACGGCTAGTTTTTTCATTAAAATTCCTCTTTATACTCTTTGGGGTTAATTAAAGTGCTAAGTGGGTAAATAAAGCGCTGTTATTAACTATATAGTTCCTAAGTTCGGGTAGGTGTCGTTTTACCGAAGGCGTATTGTATAGCAACATGATTTTTTGTGCTAATCGCATTAAAATAGCTGAGACTTAATTAAAGCCAAAAGGACATCTGCTTCAATCGGTTTTGTTAGGTATTCACTCATGCCTGCGTCTAGACATTTTTGCCGGTCGCCTTCCATCGCGTTTGCTGTCATGGCGATGATAGGGGTATCTGTATATCTCTGCCCAGCTTCACCAGCTCGGATTTTTGTGCTGGCCTCGTAACCATCCATTTG
>JABSOG010000241.1 GCA_013216025.1 Algicola sp.
TCGGCGACTTGGTGAATGTCGCTATTGGTGTTAGGCAATATCAGCGCCCAATGCTGGGGCCAGTATCCTTCGGTAAATATGGCAAAAGTTTCACGAGCGGCTGTTTTTTCCATGCTCGCCACCATGTCGATTTTGCCCGCCTTAAAAGCTTCAAGCAACGCCGACCATTCGCTGAACAATTCGACTTTTATGCTCACTTGCGCCCGCTTTTCGATGATCCCCATCAGATCGGCTGTCACCCCGGCCAGTTCACCTTGTTCGTCGGCAAATTCAATCGGCGGCCAGTTGTTCAAAGCCCCTAAGCGGATCACCCGGTAACGCTGCAACCAACTGCGCTGCGCTTGGGACAGGGTCACTTTGTGTATAAAGTTAGAAAAGTAGAGGCGGTCCGATGATTCAATCCACGCTTGTTCTATGCCTTGCAACTCTTTAACGTCTATCAGGCTGAACCCTTCTTTGATTTGGCTGAGCAGGGCCTTGTTGTCTTTGCGCACCAATGAATACAGTTTGCTTTCGAACTGTATATTTTCTAAGGTGCCAAACCGGGACTGTTGGTTGCTTTTGATAAAGTGAACTTTAATGATCTCTTTACCCGCCACAAAACCGCCAATCTGATGGTTCAGGCTGGCATTTATCATCGCCTGCAAATTGTCAAACGCCACAAGGGTGATATCCCGATAGCGTTTGTGCAGCTCTTTTTTAACCGGATCGTGCGCCAACACGCCCAATTTTGACTCGTTGATGTTTTGCTCGGTAACATGCAGGTCATCTTCATCTAGCGGATAGTAGATTTTCGAATAATAAGAATAGATGTGATGAGCATGGGGGAATGATTCATTATTAATGCTGTCATCAATCGTACCGGCGTGAATATCGGCCTTTTTACTGGCCAAGTTCTGCATCGAAATATCGGAGTTGTCACTTAAAAAAACCACTTCACGCCCAGTTTTCTCGGCCCATTTTTTCCAAACATCAACAATCAAACCGATTGATTCACCCTCGGCCGATACCGACATATAAGGGGCCATATCTGAGGGGGTGGCAATAACAATCACATCAGATTGGGCCCCTACCCCAAGCCATCTTCGTTCGAGTGCTTGAATTTCTTCAGCCGTGAGTTTGGCCAGCCCTTTTTGTAATTGGCCGGCAATCGTTTCACCCACAGGTGAGCGCCCCGTGGCAAAGCTCATTTGGTAGTTTTGATAAGTGATTTTTTTATACAACGGGAAGGATTTTGACAATTTATCAAACTCATGATGCCGTGAATCGATTCGGCTTAAACCAACAAATACTTTGATCTCACCATCAAGTGCCGCGCGGTAGAGATCGTCGCGGGTCCTGAATCTTCGTAATTTGGCCCCAGGCAACAACCCCTCTAGGGTCAGGCGGTGGCTTGAGCCTTCAACAACACCAATCACGTAGGATTTCAAATCATTGATTGAATAGATGCCGCTGAGCTGCTGGTGAATGAAAATACCCGCTTGAATAGACACCACCGGCTCACCAAGGTGATAGATTTGCTGCCTTTCGTGGGTGATGGCCATGCCCGCGTGAAAATCGGCCTTGCCATTTTTCACTTGTTCTAGGGTGTTTATCCAAGGTGCCAGTTTAAATTCGAGGGAGTAACCATTTTTTTTCGCCCACAGGCTCCAAATGTCGACCAACAATCCATCGGCCTTACCTTGACTGGTGGCAAACTGATACGGGAAAGAATCTTGCCCCACGGCGACAATAAAATGCTTTTGCTGTTTGGTTAATCCAAGGTGTTGTTTTTCGTCTAGCGGTGTTCTTAATATAGATATAAATGGTGACTGAACAGTCGAAGGCGGTACTGTTGAGGGGTTAAGTAAAGTCGCCGTGCTGTTGGCCTGACCTGACAGCATCGCCACAGCCAATAACAAGCACCACTTAAACGAAAACAGCCAAATCTTGAACCCTTGGGAGCTGTGTTGATTAAGGTTACTGTGGCATTGTTTTGCTGAGTTTGTACGGGATAGCATATGGACTGTTTTTATATTGGTCTGATTTAAGTAAGCTTTAAGCTAAAGATTAGCACTATCTACCCAAGGTTGTTGCTGATTTTAACAAAAACTTGGTGAATATGCGGTTATCGTATAGGCAAATGAAACTTTGCTTGTATTTCAACCAGTTGAAATGGCAATACAGCCCTAAATTGCTTGGTTTCAGCCAGCAAAGTGGCTGAAGTAATGGCCTTTGGCTGGTACAAAAAGGGACGATTGACCATTGGCTTCCACAAGGTGGGTGTTAGAATAAGGAAGGATTTGTCTCAACTAGCCAACTTTTTCAGCATAAATCCCCGCAATATTGGTAAGCGACAGGCAAATCGTGGCATAATCGCGGTTTTTCAGCCTTTAGCAGATGAATAACCCAGCAAATGATCTCCAAGGATAACATTTACGCCACCGCCCAAGACAGTATCCGCGACTTCACTTTTGACAAGTCGGTGGTAGAGGTTTTTCCGGACATGATCCAACGCTCGGTGCCCGGTTATACCACCATTATCAGCACCATAGGTGAGCTGGCCAAACGCTTTCATCAACCCGGCAGCAACATTTATGACCTAGGCTGTTCGTTGGGCGCCGCCACTTCTTCTATCCGGCGCGCACTGAACACTGCTGATGGCCAAATCATCGCGGTAGACAATTCTCCCGACATGGTCGAACGCTGTAATATTCACGTCAGTGCGTTTAAATCCAAATTGCCGGTCGATGTACAGTTAGGCGATATTGTTGACACCCCCATTGAAAATGCGTCTTTGGTGGTGCTGAATTTCACTTTGCAGTTTATTGCACCCGATGAGCGCCAGGCATTGTTAAGCAAAATATGTGACGGCATCAACCCTGGCGGCGCGCTGATTTTGTCTGAAAAGATCAAAGCACCTGATCCCTTGTGCGATGAAGTGTTAATTGACCTGCATCATCATTACAAAAGGGTCAATGGGTACTCTGAGCTAGAGATCAGCCAAAAGCGTTCGGCGTTAGAGAACGTAATGAAACCGCGAACTCTGGCCGAAAATCATCAGTTACTTAAAAACGCCGGGTTTTCTCATAGTCAAACCTGGTATCAGTGTTTTAATTTCAGTTCACTTATCGCAATTAAAAGCTCTATTACATCCGACAAAAAAGACAGCCAATGAAGTATTTTAACCAGTTTTACAGCGCCATTGCGCAAAACGATTTAAGCCACTGGCTAGACACCGTACCGGCGCAGTTAAGCCAATGGTATAAAGAGTCTCTGCACGGCGAGTTCAAACAATGGCAAAGTACTTTGCACCATTTACCCAAAACCGAAGTGAACAATATTGAGCTGTCAGGCACAGTGTCTTTTGGTCGTGGTGAAGATATCAGCGAAGGACAAAAGCAGCAGATCAGCCGATTGCTGATGAAGTTTAAACCCTGGCGCAAGGGTCCGTTTCATATTCACGACATTCATATCGACACCGAATGGCGTTCTGACTGGAAATGGGACCGGTTAATTGAGCACATTTCGCCGCTCAAAGGCCGTACCGTGCTAGATATAGGCTGTGGCAGCGGTTATCACCTGTGGCGAATGTTGGGTGAGCAAGCCAAGTTTGTGGTGGGCATCGACCCCAGCCAGTTGTTTCTCAGCCAGTTTTGGGCCATCAAGCATTTTAACCCTGACCCTAACATCCATTTATTGCCGTTGGGCGTCGAGCAATTGCCACCTTTAAAGGCTTTTGATACGGTTTTTTCGATGGGGGTGTTGTATCACCGCCGTTCGCCAATGGATTTTTTGATGCAGTTAAAAGACCAGCTCAAACCCGGCGGCGAGTTAGTGCTCGAAACGTTGGTAATTGAGGGTGATGAAAATACAGTATTGGTGCCCGGCGATCGTTACGCCCAAATGCGCAACGTGTGGTTTATTCCCAGCACTGCGGCGTTGACGGTATGGCTCAAAAAAGTCGGCTTTAAAAACATTCGTGTGGCCAACGTTGACCAAACCTCACTTGAAGAGCAGCGTGAAACACCGTGGATGGACAGCAAATCTCTGGACAGTTTTTTGCATCCCCAAGACAAAACAAAAACGGTCGAAGGCTATCCAGCCCCGTTAAGGGCCATCATATTGGCCGACCGTCCATAAAAATTAACCAAAGGTAACAACCATGACTATTACCACCAAAGAACTGAACGAGTTAATGAGCCAATCTGCCCGTGACGGCATCGAATACATGAGAAATGTTCACCAAAAGCCTATCACCTTGTGTCAAGCTGACCTGCCTCATGTCGAAATTGTATTAACTAAATTGGCGCTTGAGCACATTAAACAGCCACTGGTGGACAAAGATTTGTTTACCTTGTGTAATATTCTTGGTGCGATTGTCGGTGAAACATTCAAACAAGCCCGAGGTGGCGAGTGGTTTATGGATGAAAGTGTACCAAACGCGCCGTTTGTGGTACTCAACTACGCGGGCAAATCGTTTCCGTTTGCCTCGGTCTGTTACGAAAAAATCGTGAAGACGCCTGAGGTTAACATAGCCAAGTATTTCGAATTGGCCCTTGGCGGCGCGACTAACTAGTTTCTAGTATTACGATTCATAAGTCCGTGCAACTTTAGGAATATTTCATTCATTTGTCGCAACACCATGGTAGGAGCTGCGTCCCGCTACGATTCAAGGCGTAGCCTTGTAAAAAAATTGATTTTGCTACGCAAAATATCGCGGCGGGATGGGTATATGGACATACCTTATTAGAGCAATGCAGAAGCAATTGCCGACGCGCCTACTGGGACACCGCAAAACCCTGCTGGCAAAGCCTGCGTTAAAAACGTAAAATAGCCAGCTTTACAGTAACCCTAATTTTTGACCTAATTTTTTGGAGTAACGCGTGAGCGAGCAACAAACCCCTCTAAGCTATAAAGACGCAGGCGTTGATATCGATGCCGGTAACACTTTGGTTGACAACATCAAAAGTGTGGCGAAAAAAACCCACCGGCCGGAAGTGATGGGTGGCTTGGGCGGTTTTGGCGCATTGTGCCAATTACCAACCGGGTATAAAGAGCCGATATTAGTGGCTGGCACCGATGGTGTCGGCACAAAATTGCGTCTGGCCATTGATTTAAAACGCCATGACACCGTAGGTATTGATTTAGTCGCCATGTGCGTCAACGATTTAATCGTGCAAGGCGCCGAGCCTTTGTTCTTTTTAGATTATTACGCCACCGACAAGTTAGAAGTAGACGTAGCCACCAGTGTGGTCAAAGGCATTGGTGACGGTTGTCTGCAGTCAAACTGTGCGTTGATTGGCGGCGAAACCGCAGAAATGCCAGGCATGTATCATAAAGGCGATTACGACATTGCTGGTTTTTGTGTTGGTGTTGTCGAAAAAAGCAAAATCATCGATGGCAGCAAAGTAGGCCCTGGCGACCAATTGATTGCGCTGGGTTCATCAGGCCCACATTCAAACGGTTTTTCACTGATCAGAAAGGTCATTGAAGTCAGCAACGCCGATTTGGGCGAATCGCTTGAAGGCAAGCCATTGGCCGATCACTTGATGGAACCCACCCAGATTTACGTAAAACCCGTACTCGAACTGCTCAAGCAGGTTGACGTGCACGCACTCAGTCATATCACTGGCGGCGGTTTTTGGGAAAATATCCCACGCGTATTACCAGACGACGCCAAAGCCATCATTGATGGCGCTAGCTGGCAGTGGCCTGCGATATTCAACTGGATTCAAACCAACGGCAATATCACCACCCATGAAATGTACCGCACCTTTAACTGTGGTGTTGGCATGATTTTGGTGGTGCCACAAGACAAGTTGGCGCAATGCCTTGAGATCTTAACCGCCAATGGTGAAAATGCTTGGCATATCGGTGCGATTGAATCGGGTAAAGTGGGCGAAGAACAAGTTCAAATCAACGGGTAAAACACATGAAACCTTCTATTGTGGTCCTGATCTCAGGCAACGGCAGTAACCTGCAAGCCATCATCGATGACTGTGAAGCGGGCAAAATCAACGGCAAAGTCACCGCTGTAGTGTCTAACCGACCGGGCGCTTATGGTCTGGAACGGGCACAAAATGCCGAGATTGACGCCATTGAACTGGATCACAAAAAGTTTGATTCTCGGGCCCAGTATGATCAAGCGCTGCGTCAAGTGATTGATGAATACCAGCCGGATGTTGTTGTTCTCGCTGGGTTTATGCGCATTTTGACCGGTGATTTTGTCAATCACTACCAAGGCAAGATGCTCAATATTCATCCTTCGTTGTTACCCAAATATCCAGGTAGAAACACCCACCAGCGGGCAATTGACGCAGGCGACAAAGCGCATGGTGTTAGCGTGCACTTTGTCACCGAAGAGCTTGATGGCGGTCCGGTGATTTTGCAAGCCAAGGTACCCGTGTTTGAAGATGACACCGCAGAGGATTTGGCCGAACGAATTCATGAGCAGGAACACCGAATTTATCCCATGGTTGTCAATTGGTTATGCGAAAGACGTTTGACCATGACCGATGGTCGTGCGATGCTAGATGCCAAAGTTCTACCCCCTTGTGGATATGCCAATGACTAAATTATTTTCGATTTGCCTGCAAACGGTTGCAATAACACTGTTGGCTCTGGTTGCGACTATGGGTAGCGTTGTCGCCGGCAGTGCTGTTGAGAATAGTGTAGCGAAAGGCAACAGCATCGAAATTAAACCTTTTATCGCCAAGTACAAACTGTATCGTTCAGGCAAAGAACATGGCACCGCCGAGCGCGAGTTGTTTGTTCTGAACAGTCTGTACCGGCTGAGATATGAAAGCTCTATTGAATGGATGATCTTTTCGGATGAGCGTTTTGAAAGCTCTGAATTCAAGGTAGAAAACAATCAGGTTAAACCGTTAAACTACAAAATGCAGCGCAAAGGCACAGGCCCAGACCGCAGCTACTCGGTCACCTTTGACCGCGAAAACAAAAAAATTATAGGCCCCAAAAAACGCCGCAACAAACGCCGCAAAAAAACAGTACCCGGTGCGCAAAAGTGGAATGAAAACTGGTTAGACCCCATCAGTTACCAGCAGCAGTTAAACATCGACTTGCAACTGGGTAAAAAAGACTTCAAATACGCCTTTATCAACCGCAAAGGTGCCGAGCATGAGTATGTATTCAAGCTCACCGGCGAAGAATTGCTGATGTTGCCCTACGGCAGTGTGAAAGCATTAAAAGTAGAAAGAGTGTATGAAGACAGCGACCGTCAAACCATCGCCTGGTTTGCACCAGAGTTGGATTACGCACTGGTTAGAATTTGGAAAGGCAAGTCTGGTGTAGAGCAGTTTGATATTCAGCTTAGCGAATTGGTGCGTTAAGCACACAATCCTGAGGTGTCCTTTTGAGGAATTACGACTTGTTCAAGACAGATATCGATATTGAGTGTATTGAGCATCTTTTTGAAGTCGTCAATACCGAACTGCCCGTGCTGTGAAGTAGAAACCAAACCTAGAGTCTCGCCTTTACCATCGACCACTGAGTCAATACTGGCGACCACATCATCCGCCGGATCAAGAAAATTGAAGGCTGGAAACAATGACACGAAATAATCGGACAACCAGGGTAAATGCGTACTAGAAAGTGTAAAAGTATCCATTTCTGGATGTCGGTTGGTAATGTTACTGATAAAGCGTTTCACCGCAGAACGGGTCTTCTTTTTCTCATATAGAAAATCACCAGACTCCACCAAATGCACCAACTCAGACGCATCAAAACTCAGCGCCTGCTGCCCTTCAACCACGTTGCGTTCAATATAACCAACCATTTGTTCACTGCGCACCAGCGATTGAACCCCTAGCACCCCTACCAATGAAGAGCCGCTAATATTAAGCGCTTTTTTGACGGGCGGATAAACACCAACAATAGGCACATCAATCAAAGGCAAAATCTGTTTAAGTACTGTAATTGAGGGCACATTCGATGCCAATACAATCAACTGGGGTGTATAATTTTTCTGTAAAAAATACAGGGTAGAATAGATACTACGAAACAACTCAGGTAGTGATTTATGACCGTAAGGGAAAGAAGCCCTATCGGCCAGATAAATAAGATCCGCCATAGGAAAAGCATTTCTTAACTTTTCTGTAATTGAATAACTACCTATACCTGCATCAAATATAACAATCGGGTTTTGCATTAATATACCTTTCATTTATCAATGACTGAGTCTAGCAGCGTGCTTGCAACAGGACAACAAACAAGGGTAAGACTGGCAGCACTACCTTGATTATTCCCACGGGGAAGGCTCAACCTACCTATTGATTGGGACTATTTTGGACTTAATTAAACCCCCTCCCGATTGGCTTGCCACTTTATCAAATTCTCTGGCGATAAGGGTTTGGCGAAGTGATATCCCTGACCAATATCGCAATTAAGTTGTTTCAATCGTTTGAGCGTTTGCGCGTCTTCTATGCCTTCGGCCACCACGGCCATGTTGAGTTTGTGGCCTAACATAATACAGGTTTCGACGATGGCACACGATTGAGGATCGTTGACCATGTCCATCACAAAAGACTGGTCGACTTTGAGTTCGGTGAACGGTATCCGGTGCAGTTGCGACAGTGACGAAAACCCCGTGCCAAAGTCGTCTATAGACAATTGAAAGCCTTTTAATCGTAATCTGGTGAGTATGTCTAGTGAGGTGGTGATCTCGCCCATCAAGGCGCTTTCGGTCATTTCAAGCATCAACATCGCCGGGTCGAGTTGGTTCAGTTTAACCAATGATTTAAGCTGCTCGGGCATCAGTAAACTGGTGATGTTTTGCGCCGAGATATTGACCGAAATTTTAATGTGCTTGCCCTGCGCCTGCCACAGCGCACTTTGATTAACCGCCATGTCGATGACTGCGGAGGTCAAGCGAACAATCACGCCGCTTTGCTCTGCCAAAGGGATAAAGCTGTCGGGGTAAATCATGCCGTGTTCGGGATGTTGCCAACGGACCAGCGCTTCGACGCCAGACAGTGCGTTAGTTGTTAAATCCACCTGAGGCTGGTAATACAACAGTAATTGTTTTTCATCGATGGCTCTCGTCAAATCATCAGCCGTTGGCGTAAACGGCGCATTGGTCTCATCGGTTATTGAGGGAGAGGGTATCTCGGTGGGGTTCTGGCTTTGGTTAAGGTCTTGCTTTGACAGTAAGCCAGACAACAGGTCGGTCAGTTTTTTGATGCCTATCGGTTTGCTGAGGTTTGCCGCAACCGTCAAACCATGGTCTTTGGCCAACTCCTCCGCCGAACGCAATACCCCAGCATCGTAACCACTCATTAATATTAACGTGGCTTGGCAATTTTTTTGACTCAGTTTACGAATGGTCTCTACCCCATCAAGCGTGGGCATTTGCAAGTCGAGCAAAATAATATCATCAGCAGACAACGACTGCTCAAGAAACTCCCGGGCGTCATTAAAAACGGCTATCTCAGTAAACACTATTTCGGCAGCGCTGGCCAATAACTCACTGGTCAATAGATCATCGTCAACGATAAACAACTTACTCATATTTTCCGCCTATTGTGCCTACAGCCATTAATTGTGCCTACAGCCATTAATTGTGCCTACAGCCATTAATTGTGCCTACAGCCACTAATTGTGCCTACAGCCATTACTCTTTACCCTGTAATTGTTCAAACGCTTTAAGCGCTTCCTTGATTTATGCCCTACTGAGCTAATTATAAACGGGGCCACGGCTTTGTCCATAATCATAATGTGCTCAAAAAGCCGTTAAGCCAATCCAGTAGCAGTTCATCAGTGGTGTTGCTGATCATTGTCTGGTGTTGCACTACGGGCGATGGCCTGATCTAACTGACTGCGGATACTACCCAGCAAAACACTGGCCTTATACGGTTTTTTGATCACCGGCGCGTCAAGTTTGATGGCTGCGCCACGGGTTTCGACATCCCCCTCATAACCACTGACCAGTCGTAGTTGAACCTTGGGGTACTGTTGCTTGACCTTTTCGACCAGTTGATAACCATTCATTTTTGGCATGATAATGTCACTAAGCAACAAATCCACCGGTTGACGGGCCAGTATAGCCAGCGCCTGCTCGCCATCGCTGGCACTACAAACCTGATAACCTTGACCCATCAGTATATTGCGTGC